>JBJKSL010000523.1:0-4273 GCA_046704145.1 Phycisphaerae bacterium | reverse complement strand
ACGCGACCAAGTTCGTCGGCTGCATGAGCGGCCCCGGCGTGATCGGCAACCCGCTCTGCCTCAACCCCGGCAGCTGATACCCGTCCCGGTATTACTATGCGGTTAATGATAGGCCCCGCCGGCGTTGCACAGACAAACCTCAGCAGGTACAGTCTCCCTCGTTAACGGGGCAAGGTTGGATTACGCGCATCCGTAACGGATTCCAGGGAAAACTCTCGCTCGAGGTGGCTGCCAGCGGATAGTCTGCAAGCGTTCGTGCACGATCTGGCTGCCGCAAACAACTTCGTTGCGCATGAAGTCGCGAGCCTGAGCCGCCAACCTTCTGCCCCTCCAACCTAAGGCAACCGCTTTTCGAAGGAGGCCGTCTTGCTCGCACGCCCAATCCAGCACCGCTTCGGCATGTTGTTGCTCGTCCTGCTCGTCGCGGCTACCGGCTGCACACAGCAGGTACCCGATTTCTGCTTCATTCACACCTCTGACAATCATCTGAGTCCGCAGCCTGCAGGCAGCCCCGCTCCAGATCTCTCCAAGGGCCCCGCAGGTGGACTGACCTGGCTGTGCGAGCAGGCACGCCAGCCGCAAATCATCGAACCTCTGCACTACGACGCTGGCCGGCCCGCATTCATCATCGACACAGGCGACCTCACCGAGTATGGCGTCATCGCCAACACCTACAACACCTTCGAGGAGATCACCAAGTCCCTGCCGATACCCTTGTACTACAGCCTCGGCAATCACGACGAGACCTGGACAGGCGCCATGTCCGTCATGCGCAAACGCTATGGCGACCTGCAATACTCTTTTGACAAGTTCGGCTGCCACTTTGTCTGCCTAAATAGCGCAACTCCGCAGGAGCCGCTGCCCAGCATCGAACGCCGCACGCTGGTATGGCTGGCCGACGATTTGAGTCGTGTGCCCCGCAACAAGCCCGTCTTCCTCTTCTGCCATCACCAGCTTTCCAGCACCGAGTTCGCCAAGCCGTTTGAGCAGATCCGCCTGCTGCAGCTGCTCGACGGTCACAACGTGGTGCTGCTGCTGATGGGTCACGGCCACGGCCACTATCACGAAAAGTGGAACAATCTTGACAGCGTCATGGGCGGCACCACTTCGCACCCGACGCAAAACATCGGCTACAACATTGTCTGGATCAAAGACGGCATCCTGCACGTCGCCTTCCGTCCAAAGGATCCCGGCAAGCCGATGCAGCTCACGCTGGAGAAGCCCATCGCTCCCCAGCCGCAGACACAGCTTCAACTGCTATCCCCCAAACCGACCGGCCTGAACGGCACACCGAGCCGCGTCATCGGCGATGCAGTGCCCGTGGAACTCAAGATCTTCAATGCTCCGTCACCCGCTCAGGCTTCAGACTCACAGATCTGGCCGACCAGCCTCACCGCCCGCATCGACGACGAAACAAGCTCCAGCCAGGATCTCGCTTCCACCGGGGGGAATTTCGATGCCAAGCTCTCAACCGCCAACCTCTTGCCGGGCATGCATTACGTCATCGCCACCGCCCAGTTCGGCAAGCAGAAATTCGACACCGCCGAAGAATTTTTGTTCGCCCCACCGAACTCTCCGGCCGCCGTCCGCGTCGTGCTTGATGCAGGCGTAAAGGCCGGCCCGGTGCTGGCGGACAACGGTCTGATTGTGGCCACGACCGGCGGCAAGATCGTACAACTGTCGCTGGGCGACAACGCACGCAAGCCGAAGGTGCTCTTCGATGCCGGCGTGGAGATCCTGCACTCGCCCGCCCTGGTGGACGGTCAACTGTACTTCTCGGCCGCCGAGAAGGGCGTGCACCGCATGGGCCTGGACGGCAAGCTCGTCTGGAAGTGCGATGTCGGAGCGGCCGTCTACGGCACGCCGGCGGTAGATGCTCAGCGTGTCTACGTTGCGGATATGGAGGGCGATTTCCACGCCATCGACCGCAACACGGGCAAGCTGGTCTGGTCCAAGCACCATGCCGCGTTCAACTTCGAGATGCCCGTGCTGCTGCACGACGGCGTGCTCTACGCGGGAGCCTGGGATGGCTTCGTCTACGCAGTCAACGCGGCCGATGGGTCGCTGAAGTGGAAACAGGCCGGACCCGCCGGCCAGACAGGCAAGCACCCGTATACGTCGCGATATTATGCACCGGCCGATTGCCCGCTGATCGCGATTGGAGACCGCCTGTTCGTCACCGATCGCGCTTATCGGCTGGGCTCGTACAAGCTCGACTCCGGCGAGTATCTCGGCCAGATTGCCGAGAATGTCGCCGCCATCGGACCGACCGCCGACGGTCGCGGCTTCTACGCTCGCGGATTGACCACTGGCCTGACCCGCTACGACGGCAAGGCTGGCGTGGTCTGGGCGGACAAGGATCTGGACATGGGCCGCTTCCCCGTGCTGCCGCTGGAGAGGGCTGGCAAGGTCTACACCTGCTCCAACCGCGGCACGCTGACCGTGCACGATGCAGCCGGCGGCAAGCTCCTGCTCAGCTACCAGGCCTGCCCGCAACTGCACGTGATGGCCCCGGTCGCAGCAGACAACGCCGGCAACGCCTATGTCGCCGGCATGGACGGATCGGTGACTAAGGTGTCGCCGCTCAATTGAACCACAAAGGCAGGGAAACACAGAGAAAAAAGTACTCTGCCCGCAGATAAAGCAGATTAAAGAAAGGATTTGGCCGCAAAAAGGCGCAGAAGTCGCAAGAAAGACGATCGTCTCTTGCTTTTGCGCCTTCTGTGCCTTTTGCGGCTATTCTTTATCTGCTTTACCTGCGTGATTCGCGTACCGTGAAGAGTTCTGCGGCCAGTTCTTCACTTCTTCTCTGTGTCTCGGTGTCTCTGTGGTTAGTTTTCTTTGATCCAGGATGTGACTTAACCACAGAGACCACAAACGTGCACAGAAGAACTGAAATCATCGCTTCTCTCGAACACCCGATCTCACTCTCTTCTCGCCGCGTCGCCGCGTCACCCCGTCGCCGCGTCGTTCTTCTCCTCTGTTTCCTCTGTGCCCTCTGCGGTAAAGACGCTTCACTCTTCGCCAAGCCCAGCGACTACTTCTCCGTCCAGGTCGTGGACGAACAGACCGGCCGCGGCGTGCCCATGGTCGAATTGAAGACCACCAACGATATCCTCCTCTACACCGACAGCAACGGCCTCATCGCCTTCAACGAGCCTGGCCTCATGAACACCGAGGTCTTCTTCCACGTGAAGAGCCACGGCTACGAGTATCCCGCCGACGGCTTCGGCTATCGCGGCGTGCGACTCACGCCCGTCCCCGGCGGCAGCGCCACCGTCAAAATCAAACGCATCGACATCGCCCAACGCCTGTACCGCCTCACCGGACAAGGCATCTATCGAGACACCATGCTGCTCGGCCGCAAAGCCCCTCTCGCCAACCCCGTGATCGACGGCCTGGTCATGGGCTGCGACAGCGTGCTCAACGTGCAGTACCAGGGCAAGCTCTTCTGGTTCTGGGGCGACACCGGCAAGCCGAGCTACCCCTTGGGCAACTTCTTCTCGACCGGCGCGACCTCGCTGCTGCCCAAGGACGGCGGCCTCGACCCCGATCTCGGCGTAGACTTCACCTACTTCGTCGACAAGAACGGCTTCGCCAAGGGCATGACCCCCTTCAACAAGTCAGGCCCCACCTGGCCGGACGCCTTCATTACCCTCAAGGACAAGACCGGCCGCGAACGCATGTACTGCGCCTTCTGCAACGTCAACCAGAAGATGGAAGCGCAAGGTCGCGGGATGGCCGTCTACAACGACGAGAAGCACGTCTTCGAGAAGATCCTCGACATCGATCTCAAGAACCCCGTAGGCCCCACCGGCCATCCGTTCAAGCTCGATGTCAACGGCACGCAATACATCTACTACACCGCAACCGTGCCCTTCCGCCGCGTACAGGCCGACCCTGCGAAGATCGTGGACATGAAGGCCTACGAGGCGTTCACCTGCCTCAAGCCCGGCACCCGCGTTGAGGACGGCCAAATCGACCGCGATGCTGCTGGCCACGTGCGCTACGCATGGAAGCACGGCACGCCGCCGCTGTCTGCTGCTGACGAGAAGAAGTTCGTCGAGCAAGGCAAGCTCAAACCCGAAGAAGTGCTGATCAACCTGCGCGACGCAGACACCGGCAAGCCGTTCGCGCCGCACGCCAGCTCTGTCTACTGGAACAACTATCGCAAACGCTACGTGTTGATCGTGTGCGAGGTATTCGGCACCTCGATGCTGGGCGAAACCTGGTACGCCGAGGCCGACACTCCGCTCGGCCCCTGGGTCTACGC
>JBJKSL010000522.1:0-2751 GCA_046704145.1 Phycisphaerae bacterium | reverse complement strand
AGGCACGACATGGTATCAGCACCTGCTGTGGCGGGAATCCCTTCCCCGTTTGCTGGTACGGGAATTTCTTCCCGCACCCATGTTCTTCGGGAATCCATTCCCGCGGCTTTCTTGCCGGTTGCTGGTGCGGGAATCCCTTCCCGCACCCGTGTGCTTCGGGAATCCATTCCCGCGGCTTTCTTGCTGATGCTTTGTCTTTGCGGGCTTTGCTGCGGCGGGAATCCCTTCCCGCACACATATTCTTCGGGAATCCATTCCCACGGTTCTCGAGGGATAGGAATCCCGCAACAGACCGTGCGGGAAAGGATTCCCGCACGAGCGAAACAGGAAGTTGTCATGAGTTCACAACCTACCCATGCTGATTCGCTGAACGCAATGCGCGTCTACGTCGGCACGTACACGACCGGCGAAAGCAGAGGCATCTATCAATTCGAGTTTGATCCGCGAACCGGTACGCTAACGCCCAAGGGCCTGGCCGCCGAGGCGGTCAACCCATCCTTCCTCGCCCTGCATACCAATGGGCACTGGCTCTACGCCATCGGCGAGGTCGACGACTTCAACGGGCACAAAGCGGGCGGCCTCAGCGCGTTCGAGATCGAGGCCGACGGCAAACTGAAGCTGCTCGACAAGCAGCCGTCCGGCGGGCGCGGGCCTTGTCACGTAAGCATTCATCCATCCGGCAAGTTCGCAGCAGTGGCCAACTTCGGCGGCGGCAGCGTGGCCGTCATGCCCATCGACGAGCACGGGCGCCTCGCACCGGCGGTATCCATCGTGCAACACGTCGCATCGGATCCGGCAACAAAAGCCATGCCGCGAGCCCACTCTTTGAACTTCGACGCTGCAGGACGATACGCATACGTGCCGGACCGTGACCTGAATAAGGTGTTCATCTATCGATTGGGAGCGGACGGCCTGCTCGCACCTGCGGACCCAGCCTATGTCGCCACGCCCAGCGGATCCGGCCCAAGGCACATGGCGTTTCATCCGACCGGACGGTTCGCCTATGTCAACACCGAAAAGGCCTGCACGATTGTGGTGTTCGCCTGCGACGCCGACCACGGCAGGCTTACAGAACTGCAGACCGTGTCCACACTGCCGACCGGCGTAACCGGTGACAACACCACCGCCGAGATCGCCGTCCATCCTTCCGGCAGATTCCTCTACTGCTCCGTCCGCGGCCACGACAGCATTGCCATCTTCGCCATCGATTCAGCCGGCAGACTCAGCCTGATCGAACACGAGCTCACCCGCGGCGACACGCCCCGGCACTTCGCCATCGATCCGACCGGGAACTGGCTGATTGCTGCAAACCAGACTTCCAACAATCTGGCAGCCTTCCGCATCGACAGCCACACCGGCCGACTGCAGCCTTGCGGTGAGTTGGCGAGCGTGCCCAATCCAGTATGCGTGCTGTTCGTTCCTGAGCTATAGGGTTGGCTAGAACGGCGCTGGCTCGTCACCTGCTGAAGGCGAACTGTAGTTCTGTGGGCCGTTGAAACTGCTTTGTTGCTGGTAGGCACCGTAGTCGGCCGCAGGCGGGGCCGCTTGTCCGGCGTAGCTTTGCGTGTAAGCCTCGCCGCCTGCGTTCGGGGCGTAGTTGTCGAAACGCGTGAAGCGGTGATTGAAGAACAGCCGCACGATGCCGGTCGGACCGTTACGCTGCTTATCGACGATGATCTCCGACACTCCACGAAGCTCTTCCGGGCAGCTCTCCTTCTTGTAGTATTCCTCGCGATGGATGAGCATTACCACGTCCGCGTCCTGCTCGATTGAGCCGGACTCACGCAGGTCGCTCATTCGCGGCCGGTTGTCCGTACGGCCTTCCGGATTCCGGTTGAGCTGGGCGAGCACCACCACCGGAATCTTCAGTTCCCTGGCCAGCGCCTTGAGGCCACGACTGATTTCCGAGACTTCCTGTTGGCGGCTCTCGGATCGCCCCGGGGCGGTCATGAGCTGCAGATAGTCCACGAACACGCACTCTATGCCGAAACGAGCCCGAAGCCGTCGCGACTTGGCCCGCAGTTCCAGCACGGTCATGCCCGGCGTGTCATCCACAAACAGCGGCACATCAGTCAGCTGACCACACGTATCCTGCAAGGCGGCTATCTCCGCCTCGTTGAGCATGCCGCGACGCACACGGTGCGAATCGATGCGAGCCCGCGAGCAAAGCAATCGCTGCACGACCGACTGCCGGCTCATTTCCATGGAGAAGAACGCTGCAGCATGACCAGCGACCGCGACGTTTTCCGCGACCGTCAGTCCGAAAGCGGTCTTGCCCATGCTGGGCCTGGCCGCCACGATGATCATCTCGCCACCCTGCATGCCGCTGAGCATGTCGTCCAGCTCGATGAACCCTGTCGGTACGCCGGTGATGTAGTGACCGTCTCGCGAGGCGATGAGCTCGAAGATCTCCTCGAGACTGTCGCGGATAGGCGCGGCCTGGTCGGTGATGCGTTGATCTGTGACCTGGAACAGCCGTTGCTCGGCTCGGTCGAGAATCTCGCGGGCTTCGTCCTGATGACCGTAGGCATCGTCGGCCATCTCGGCCGTTGCCAGGATCAGGTCGCGGAGCATGGCCTTGTCGCGAACCAGGCGAGCGTAATGCTCGGCGTGCAGATGCGAGGGGACAGACTCGGCCAGTTCGGCGATGTACTCAACGCCGCCGACCTGCTGCAGGATGCCCAGGCGTTCCATCTCGTTGCGCACGGTGACCAGGTCGATCGGATCGCCCCGGTCGTACATGTCGATGAG
>JBJKSL010000521.1:0-3477 GCA_046704145.1 Phycisphaerae bacterium | reverse complement strand
CTCTTCTTCGCTGCGTTGGCGGGGGTGGCTGTTTGGCTTGTGCTTCGCCGCAAGGAGAATCATCGCAGTGGCGCCGGCCGGGCCGCGCTGAGCATTGCCGTTGGCTGCGTACTGCACATCCTCTGCGACTCGCTGGTGGACGCCAATCCTTCCAACGGCTTGGGTGTAGCCTTTCTGTGGCCTCTGACCGATCTGCGCCTGGGGCCGTTCCTGTCCTGGCCAGATCTGCCGCAGGTGAGTTGGCATGAGCCCATCAAAGCACTGCAGCTCGCGCCAAGATACATGCTGCTGGAAGTGCCGTTCGTAATCCTCGCCGCGGCCAAGGTCGTGCTTGGACGGCGAGGACATATCAACTCTCAGCGGCAGGAATGAACCTTACCCGAGGGCATCGCGCACGGCCTGCACGATGCGATCCTGCGTTTCGTCGGTCATCTGCGGCCAGATAGGCAGGCTGAGCACCTCCCGGCACATTTGCTCCGACTGGGGCAAACTGCACGGCCTGTCTGCATAGATCGGCAGCTTGTGCAGTGGCACTGGGTAGTAAATCATGGTGCCGATGCCGGCCTCGCCCAGTTTGGCCTGTACCGCATCGCGGCGGCTGTCGAGGATGCGGACCGTATACTGATGATAAACGTGCCTGGCGTAATCGGCTGCACTTGGCGGGACGATGCCCTTCATCTTCGAGAATTGCTCTGTATACCGCGCCGCAACCCGCCGCCGGCCGTCGTTGGCGCGATCCAGATGAGGCAGCTTGACCTTCAGAATCGCGGCCTGCAGCGTGTCCATTCGCGAGTTGTAGCCGGCCATCTCGTTGAAGTACTTCTTGCGGCTACCGTGCGTGCGGAGCATGCGGGCCGTCTCGGCCACCGCATCATCATTGGTCGTAATCATGCCGGCGTCGCCGAAGGCCCCCAGGTTCTTGGACGGGAAGAACGACAACGCTCCTGCATGCCCGATGCCGCCAAGCGGACGCTCCTTGTAGCGTCCGCCAAAAGCCTGAGCAACGTCTTCCAGTACCTTGAGCTTGTGCCGTTCAGCCAAATGCATGATGGCGTCCAGGTCTGCGGCGTGACCATACAAGTGCACGGGGATGATGGCCTTGGTCTTGGGCGTTATGCGTTCCGCGATGCGTGCCGTATCGATGTTGAAGCTCACCGGATCAATGTCGACGAACACCGGAACCGCGCCGATAATGCTAGCGCTTTCAGCGGTCGCGAAGAACGTAAACGGCGTAGTGATGACTTCATCACCAGGGCCGACGCCCAGCGCTCGCATCGCGATCACCAGTGCGTCAGTGCCGGAGTTCACCGCAATGGCGTGCTTTACGCCTAGGTAGGCTGCAACCTCCTGCTCAAGCTCCTTCACCTCCGGCCCCATGATGAACCGGCCGCTCTTGATGACCGAACTGATGGCCTGTTGCAGATCGTCCCACAACGCCTCGATTTCAGGCGACAGGTCCAGGGGAGGAATTTCGCCGCTCATGCCTTTGCCTCCAAACGCTTGATGGATGAAGCTCCGGTTTTGAGGTACTGCCGCCCGCATTCCGCACAGGCGGTTTGTTCGGTGGCGAACTTCAGCGTGATCCCGCACTCGCAGACCCAGCCGATGATCCTCGCCGGGACGCCGGCCATCAGGGCGTAGGCGGGCACGTCCTTGGTCACCACCGCTCCGGCGGCCACGAACGCCCACGCGCCCACCGTGTTGCCGCAGACCACGGTGGCATTGGCCCCGATGCTGGCACCGTGGCATACGCGCGTTTCGAGGTAATCATCGCTGGTGTTGCGCGGGAAAGCGGATCGCGGCGTGCGCACGTTGGTGAAGACCATGCTCGGCCCGCAGAAGGCGTAATCCTCCAGAATCACGCCTTCGTACAGCGAGACGTTGTTCTGGATTTTGACGTGGTTGCCGATGCGAACGTTGTTGGCCACGAGCACGTTCTGCCCGAGCGAGCAATGCTCGCCGATGACCGCCTTGGGCATCACGTGGCTGAAGTGCCAGACCTTGGTCCCTTCGCCGATCTGTGCACCTTCATCGACATAGGCCGATTCATGAACAAAGAAACTCATATTCTCTCCCGTTGTGGGCCCGCATGGATGTCAGCGGTTGGAAATCATCGGGTGGGCTTCTCCGCGGGCGGGGGTCACCAGATCCATGTGCCGGAGGCGATGCACCAGGTCCACCGACGGCCGGGCATCCGCGATACCGAAGCCGCGACCGGCCAGGATCTCGCGGTAGACCTCGGTGTGTAGGTCGGTGAAGCCCTCGGAGAACTCGAACTCCTCGCCGTCCAGCGTCAGCGAACGATAGGCATGTTTGCCTTTCTCGCGGTATTCGCGGGGCAGATCCTCGCCGTCCACCGATAGCAGCCAGTGCACACGAGCCCACTCCAACTCGAGGAAACCCGAGACCCGCTCGCGGCTGCGAACGTGTATGGTGCTGCGTTCCACCGGCCCGAACAGCCACATGAGCATGTCGTAGAAGTGCACGCCGATATTGGCGATCAGCCCGCCGGATTTCTCCTCCTCGCCCTTCCAGGAAACCGGGTACCAGGCGCCACGCCGGGTCACGTAGGTCAGGCAGATGTCGATACGCTCGCGGCGGGGCTGCTGGTCGAGCTTCTTCTTCAAGGCGGCGACGGACGGATGCAGCCGCAACTGCAGCACATTGTACACGCGGCAGCCCGTCTCCTGCTCGATGTCCGCCAAGCCCTCGAGGTTCCACGGATTGACCACCAGCGGCTTTTCGCAGATGGCATGAGCTCGCACCCGCAGGGCAAGCCTCGCGTGCGCGTCGTGCAGATAGTTGGGCGTGCAGATGCTGACGTATTCGACCCGCTGCTCGGGCGAGTTTCGCCGCAGCTTCTCCAGATAGCGGTCGAAACGCTCGATCTCGCGAAAGTACTTGGCCTCAGGGAAGTATTGATCGACCACGCCCACAGCATCGTGCGGGTCGGAGATGGCGACCAGGCGATTACCGGTCTCGGCAATTGCCTTCATGTGCCGCGGAGCAATAAAGCCGGCCGCACCGATGATCGCGAAGTTGCTCACCCCGTCCCCTTCCCTTCAGCACGGTTCACACAGTGCAGCCTCCCGTCGCCGCGAACCTGACCGCACGCGACTCTCAGCCGCTTCCGGCGCGAACGCACAGCGCCGCCTGCTTCAAGACTTTTGCTGCGGAATGCCAACTCTATACGTGCGTTCGGGCGTCAGTGTATGTTCGCCTTCCAAAGCCGTCAAGATAAAGGGGCTCCTCAAGATACCGATCGGGCGTGGCAAGAAAAAGTAGCCCAGCCGCCCTCGACTGTGTTTTCAAAGCCGAAATCCCCAGCCGTGGGCGGCCGGGCTGCGACGTGCCAGAGAAACTGGCCACGCCCAGAAGAAGTCAGGAGACGGAAGGGAGGAGACAGGAGGCGGGGCTGCGGTGGATTCGTTTCTGCAGAAAGCTGTGAGCTGTGAGCTGTCAGCCATCAGCCGGAGA
>JBJKSL010000520.1:0-4116 GCA_046704145.1 Phycisphaerae bacterium | reverse complement strand
CCGACGAACTTGGTCGCGTCGTCATCGTCCACGTCCGAATCGCCGTCGAGCTTGGCGTCCTGGCAGTTCGGGTCGTCCTGGGGGCTGCCCGGGCCGGTCAGGCACAGTTGCATATGCCCCCAGTCCTCTACGTCGACATCATGATCGCCGTCGAAATCGCCGGGTATGGGTGGCGGGAGGATTTCCAGCGAGACGGCGACGGTCTGCGGGTTGTTGGTGGCGGCCGGATCGTTCAGCACGATGGTGGCCGAGTAGTTCCCGATGGGCAGGCTGGTGTCGTAGTAGACGTAGATGGTGTCAGCCTCGCCCTGGCTGGAACCACTGGAGGGAGTCACGGTCAGCCAGGTGGCGTTGTCGATGATGTAGTAATTCAGCGGGCCGGCGCCGGCAGCGGTGCCGAACGTGTAGGTGTCTGGCGTGTATGACTGATTCTGCTCGACGGCTTTACTGATCGAGGCGGTACTGACCACGAACTGCGGGGCCGAAGCGTCGAAGCGGAAATCGTATCTGATTGAATCGCCGGCCACCACATGGGCTGTGCCGCTCAGGGTGGGATAACCCCAGGCGTTGACATAGACGCCGTAATCGGTACCTGCGGCGCTGGCCGGTGTCAAAGTGGACACGTAGTAGCCGGCGCCATCCGTCTTGACCGCAGTTTGTCCGTAGACCTGCACGGAGATGTTATCCATTGGCTGGCCCGACGGGTCGAGCACCTGGCCCCAGACCGTGCCTTCGGTGGCGGTGGCCGGATCTCGCCAGGGCATGGTCGGCGGCGTCGCCGGCGAGGTATACAGGTGTGAGGCCACGTAGGGATACCAGCTGTAGTCCGTGGACCACGGGTCCTGGGCTGGACTCTCGCAGACCGTCTCCGTGGCTCTAGTGCCGACGAAGGAATAATTGATGGCCCCCTGCACGTCTTTGGAGTAGATGTACTGCATCTGGGTGATGCTGTTGTCGAAGCTGTTGAGGTAGTTCGCCTGCCCGCAGAAGGCGTAACGCGGGCCGCGCCAGTTAGCGGCGGCATCCACCCAGGAGCGGAACCAGGTGACCTCAGAAGGGCAGTGCTCGCGCTTGTAGTTCATGGGCAGCACGGCGTCGATATACCCATTTTGGCACCAGCTCTTCCAGTTCTGGAAAAGCGAATAGGCAGACGAGCTTTCGAAAGAAGCGGGTGCTCCGCCGTTTGCAATGGCATCTACCGTGACCATCACCGGCTGCTGTGAGTTGGGGATGCCCGGGACTTCCGCCCGGCAACGTCGGACGAACTCATCGATGGTGCGACGGCGGAAGTCGGACCAGCTTGTATCCGTGTAAGCTGGGGTATCGGTGCGGTTATAGATGCGCTGAAAGCGTTTGAGGCTGGAGTACTCGTAATCGGCTCGGGCCGGATAGCCGGCATCCTGTTGCGTGTAGCGGATGTAATCCCAGTTGACGCCCTTGACCGGATAATTTGTCACGATCTCGCGATAGATACTGGCCAGGTAGTTCTGCACGTCGGGCGAGCCGGGGTCCAGGAAGTAAGCAGCATCCGTGCCGCTGCCCACTTTGGCAGTAGTGCCCATGGCCGCGATCGGCACATTGAGGTATTCGGGGTGACTGGCCAAAAAGCTGTTACCGGAAGGCGGCCAAGAGGTCGAAACTCGGTAGGTCACCAGCCAAGCGTGAACCTCGATACCGACCTGGTTGGCCTTCTGGCAGAGGTAGCCGAGTGGGTCGAGGCCGGCTTCGATGTCTGTCGCCATGGGCACGATGGCGGAGTTCCAGTAGGCGCCCTTGCCGGTTCCGCTGTTCTGGTATGCCATGACTTCGGCCACGATGGCGTTATAGTTGCCGTTGACTGCCTGCTGGACGACGTTGTCGATTTGGCTCGTGGACTTGAGTCCGTCGTGCAGGCAGTCAACCCATACTCCGCGCCACTCGACGGGCGTTTGAGCCTGAACCAAGCCGACGGTTGTGGCCAGTAAACCACATGCCAGCAGACAGCTTACGTGCATATTGGATGTGCGCATTCCCCACTCTCCTCGTTCGATCCCTTCCGAAAACGCAGCTATCGGACCTTCAACGGATTTGGCCGCGTTAGAGCGGTTCACGAATGCGCCTGGCATCCGGAACAGCCCAAAGACCACGGGAACAGCTGCAGTCTGCCGCTGCAACTGAAGGGCAAATGCCCTAACTAAACTCCGCGACGTGCCGCTTGGATTATACCTTAAGAGTGGTGCGAGGTCATCATTTTTGTCAGCCAAACTGGCGAAGCGGGCCCGGCCGACTTGTGGCTCAGCCGCCCTCGGCTGGGCATTTCGAGTTTGAAAACACGGCCGAGGGGCGGTTGGGCCACTTTCTGTCGCCAAGCCCGGCGAAACGGCGGCCTGGATTAAGGCCGGTTGCCGCAGCCCAGGGTCGCCGGCGTATTCGCTCCGGTGAGGCACGCCTGGAAGATTGCCGCGTCGGTTTGGTCGATATCTGAATCCTGGTCGAGCCGCGCCCCTAGGCACGATGGATCGGTGACCGGAACCGATGTGCCCGTGAAGCATCTTTGCAGGTAGGCAAAGTCCTCCAGATCAACGTCCGTGTCGCCATCGTAGTCGCCCGGTATGGTCGTCAGAGTCAGCGTGGCGCCGTTGGAACTCTGGCCTCCGCACGGCGTGGTGACCCTGCAGGTGTAGACTCCCGCGCTATCTGCACGCACGTCGGTAATGGAGAGCGTGGCCGTGGACACGCCAGTGACGCTGGTTGACTCGACGAGGTCCACGCCGTTGCGTTGCCACTTGTAGGTTATCGGCGGCTCGCCGGTGGCGCCCACGGAGAAGGATGCGCTTCCCCCCATGGGGGCGCTCGCCGGTGACGGATGCAGCGTGAAAGTCGTGACCTGCTTGAGCGTCAGAGCGACTTCGTTGGAGGTGACCGAGCCAGCCTGATTGAACACGATGCAGCGATAATTGGCGATATCGCTGTCGGCAAGGCTGCTGAGATGCAAAGTCGCCGTGTCGGCTCCGCTGACGTTCCCGCCGTTGCTGAGGTCCACGCCGTCCTTCTGCCAACGGAATCTCTGGCCGGGGCCGATAGCCTGGACCGAGAAGGCGACGGAACCGCCGTGGCAGCCGCTGGCGGCGGCAGGCTGCTGGGTGATGATCGGCGGCTGGGACTCGAGCAGGAGTTGGACGTTGTCCACGTAGGCGGTGTGGCCGCCCGCGGTCAGGTCGGAGCCCAGCCAGACGCAGTCGAAGTTGGCCTGGGTCCGCGAGATGGTCTCCGCCAGCGTGCCGTCAACATAGCATCCGACCTGAGAGGTTTTGAACTCCATCTTCAGCGTGTGCCAGCCTGAACTGCGCGTGGGGGCACCGGCTTCGGCGTCAAGCGTGTGCCAAGGCAGCGAAGTCAGGAGCCAGTTACTTTGTGAGACGGCCCCTTGGTAGTAGTTGGTGTTGAAGGGGTCTTGGCCGAGATCGGAAGAAATGCCGATGGCCGCATCTGCATCCGGAGTGCCGGCCAAGCAGGCGCCGCCGGAATAGCCGCGCAGTTCGCACCAGTGTCTGGCGCCGGTCCAATCGGGCTCGCCCGCGGGGTCCAGATACAGGTCGTACTGGAATATGAGAGGCTCTTCGTCAGAGCCGGCGTAGCGGCCTCCCAGCGCGTGGTAGAATCGTCCGAGTGAATCGGCCGAGGGACTGGGCATACGGAGGGAATGGCCGCCGTTGCCAAATGTGGTGTCCAGCACGTATTCGGATGCACCGCTGTCCGTCCAGGCGGCTTTGAATGCGGTCTTGTCGTTATAGCTCTCGAAGTCCTCGTGCAGGAGCACTGTCGGCGGGTAGCCCACCTGCATCTGGCGGCTGACGGTCGGCCCGAACCAGGCATAGTTGACTCGGGTCATCTGCCAGGCGGTCGGATAATAGCCGGGTGTAGTCGGCGCGGTGAGATCGAAAGTAAAGGTACAGGTTTGGCCCGGTCCGATTTCGGCAGGCAGATTGAGCAGCGTGGAGGTGGTGAAGGGGTCGCTGCCGCCGACCGCTCCCAGGCGGAAGCCTCGGATCTGCTTCCACACCACGCCGCGGTTTCGCATGGTGATGTGTACGGTGCGGGTCTCGCCGGGCGTCATGGTGTAAGGCAGGTCTTCGC
>JBJKSL010000519.1:0-3758 GCA_046704145.1 Phycisphaerae bacterium | reverse complement strand
CCACCGGCCTTGCCCGAGGTTGAGGCTCCCGAGCCCAGCGCGCGTCCGGAAACGCCCGTGGCCTCGGCTCAGCCCGCGCCGGTGGAGATCGCTGCAGCCGAGACTCCCAAGCCGCAGCAGCCCGCCGTGCGCAGCGTCGCTGCGTTGAGCACCGTGCCGCCCAAGCCCTACACCGTCCAGAAAGGCGACACGCTGACGACCATCGCCAAGCGGAACTACGGCAGCGCCAGCCCACGCATCGTTCAACTGCTGGTCAAGTCCAACAAGGGCCAGGTCAAGAATGCTGACACGGTGATCGAGGGCCAGAAGCTGCTCATCCCCAATCTCCCGCCGGAGATGTTCGAGAACGCGCCCGAGTTCGATGTGAGTGTAGCGTCCGGTACCCCGCGAAGCATCAGCATGTCCGACGCCTTGAGCGCGGTCGGACATTCGCGCAAAGCTCCCACGGCCAGCGAAGCACCGGCGGACAGCAACAGCACACCGAAGACCAAGAGGCCCCCGTTCCCCGGCACCAAGCTGAACGGCGATACCGTAGCCAATCTCGACCTCTCGCAATTGGTCCCGGTGGGCAAAACCCTCAACAGTTCCGCCGACAAAACGGTGAAGCGGACCGCGCCCGAAAAATCTGACGAGGCTCGCACATCCGACGACGGCAAAGACGCCAGGAACTCGAAAAAAGCCAATGATACTGCCAGCCCCACCTACCGCTGGTACATCATCAAACGCAACGACACCATGGCCGACATCGCTCGCGAGGAACTGGGCTCGGCCAAACGCTGGCAGGAAATCAAGAAGCTGAACAACGGCGTGGACCCGCACAAGATGAAGCCCGGCGAGAAGCTCAAGCTTCCGCGCAAGCCGGTTTCGCGTGCGGATGACTCGGGACGGGTATCGGCATGACAATACCGCGGATGCTGGTGCTGCTCGCAGGCTTGGCCGGGATCGGGGTCGCCGTCGTGGCAATCCGGGTCGAAGAGTCGCGTGCTCTGCGTCGCATCCAGCAACTGCACTACGATGAAAGCCAGGCCCGTCAGGAAATCCGGGCCCAGGAAATGAGACTGTGGACGCTCCGCTCGCCACCCACCATTCGGGAGCGATCGGCCCAGGTGCGGCCGGCGACGGAGGAGCCCGATCCACCTCGGGGCGGTGCGGCCAAGACCGCACCGAAGAAACGGTGACCGGAGCGGGAGAAAAAAGCAATGCCGACGGTCAGCGCGTGCGCACGGCGCAGGCGCTGATTGTCTTGTTATGTCTTTGCCTGCTGGGGCTGATTGGACGCCTGGTCTACATCAATACCAAGATGGCCCCGGAACTCCGCGCCTACTCGGACAAACGCCAAAGCTACACCATCACCCTCCAAGGCACTCGCGGCGTCGTGCTGGATCGGCGCTTCCGCGTGCTGGCCGGCAGTGCCGATCAGTTCGCCGTGTATGCCGATCCCATGCTGATCCCCAACCATGCTGAGGCCGCCTCGCAGTTGGCCCCCGTGCTGGCGTTGAACCAGAACGACATCCTCAACAAGCTCGATCACCCGCCGTCACCCAGCTACGTTGTGTTGTGTCGGACCAAGGACAACCCCGACGAGGCAATCGACAAGCTCCAGCTCAGAGGCGTGGGCGTCCAACGCGAACCCTCGCGTGTCTATCCGATGGGCAAGCTCGCCGCGCACGTGATCGGCTACGTGGGCAAGGACGGCAAAGGCCTGGAGGGCATCGAAAGCACCTGCGAATCCCTGCTCAAATCCCAGCCCGGCAAACGCACCGTCTACTGCGACGTGCATCGCTCCCCGGTGTTCGAAAAGCCCGATTCCTACGTGCCGCCGCGCAACGGCGTCCACGTGGTGCTGACCATCGACGCGAACATTCAAGAGAAGCTCGAAGAGCAACTGGCCGAGCGAGTGACCTTCCACGACGCCGAGTGCGCAGTGGGCGTGGTCATGAATCCGAAGACCGGCGAGGTCCTGGCCTTGGCCAACTATCCCACCTTCGACCCCACCGAGGCCGGCAAGGTACCAGCCGATGTCCGCCGCAACCGCGTTCTGACCGATCCCGTCGAGCCCGGCAGTGTTTTCAAGTCCTATGTCATGTCCGCAGTCATGACCCACCATGCAGCCAGGCGCGACGAAGTCATCGACTGTCATGGCGGGCTGTATATGGTCCGCAGCAGAGCGCTGCACGACTCGCATCCGTATGGTGCCCTTACCGTGGACTACGTCTTGGCCAAGTCGAGCAATATCGGCATGGCCATCCTCGGCCAGCGGCTGGGAAATGCCAACATTTTCAACATGCTGCGCGACTTCGGCTTCGGCGGAAAGACGGGCATCGACCTGGTGGGCGAGGATGCCGGCCTCATGAACCCGTTGAGGAAATGGACCTGGGGCTCGACCCTCTCCGTGCCCATGGGCCAGGAGATAGCGGTGACCCCCATACAACTGATCACCGCCTTCAGTGCCATCGTCAACGGTGGACACCTCATGCGACCTAAAGTGGTAGCTGCCATCGTCGACGACAAAGGCGAAATCATTGAAGACCGCACCGAACCCGTCGAGCGCCGCCAGGTGCTGGATCCCGAGATCTCCAAGACGATGATCGATATGCTCACCGTCGTCTGCAAGGATGGCACGGGCAAAACCTGTAAGCTCGACCACTGGCAGGCCCTGGGCAAGACCGGCACCGCTCAAATCCCGCGCATTGGCAAGGGCCGACACGGTTACGAGCCGGGACAGTATCTGGCCTCGTTTATCGGCGCCGCCCCCGCCAGCGATCCGGCCGTGGTAGCCCTGGTCATGGTTCGCCATCCGAGAAAAAACAACTACTACGGCGGCGTTGTTTCGCTGCCCGCCGTGCGCGAAGTGCTGAACTTCACGCTGAGTTACCTCAACGTGCCGTACGATCCAGAGCCGACCACCAACCCGGACAAACGACAGGTAGCCCTGGACAAACGTCATTAACACGTACCCGGCATCTTGCCGGTCAAGCAGCAGAGGCATCCTGGCTCTTGTGTGGGACCGGCATCTTGCGGGTCAAAGGACAGTTACGATGTTCGGGCAGGGCAAAGGCATTAACTGGGGACAACTCGTCGAGCGGGCAGGACTCGTAACCAATTGGTCCGGCCCCGTGGATCCCCTCATAACCGCCGTCGTGGAGGACTCGCGATCGGCATCGCCGGGCTGCTGTTTTGTTGCCGTGCGCGGCACGCAGGTTGACGGCCATCAATTCATCGCCGCCGCCGTTGCCGCCGGGGCAGTGGCGGTCGTGTGCGAACGGTCGGTGAGCGTCCCGCCGCAGGTGGCTGTACTACAACTGGCCTCAGCCCGCGGGGCCGCCGGCCGACTGGCCTGCGTCCTCACCGGTCTGGACACCGCACTTCGCGACCAGCGTCTAAAGCTTGTTGGCATCACCGGCACCAACGGCAAGAGCACCTTCTGCTACCTGGCACAGGCCATACTGCGAGCCGCCGAGCAACCAACCGCTCTGCTGGGCACCGTGCAGTACGATACGCTGGCCCGCAGGATCGAAGCATCGCATACCACGCCGCCCGCCGTAGACTTGGTCAGCTACCTGGCCGAAGCCGTACAGGCCGGAGCTACGCACGCGGTCATGGAAGTATCCAGCCACGCCCTCGACCAGGGTCGCTGCGACGGGCTGCACTTCGCCGTCGCGGTGTTCAGCAACCTGACCGGCGATCACCTGGACTACCACGGCGACATGGAGTCCTACCTGCGGGCCAAAAAGCACCTGTTCGACCAGTTGGAACCG
>JBJKSL010000518.1:0-2547 GCA_046704145.1 Phycisphaerae bacterium | reverse complement strand
AGTTGTTCAGGAGTGAGGTGGAGGAGGTTTTTCAAGAATGAGTAGTGCCATGGAAGACGTTTTTAACAGCAAGATTGCCGAGGCCCGCGAGCGGATCAATGAGCTCCCCGAAGAGCAGCGGGGGCCGTTGATGGCCATTCTGGGCGAAACCGTTCGCCGGCATGAGGAGATGAAGAACAACTTTGCTCGCATTCACGAGGCACTGGCCGAGTGGCAATTGATGGTCAAGTACCTGATCTTCGATCGCGAGGCCACCATCCGCGAGCGTGACGATCTTCGACGTCAGTTGGGGAACCAGGGCAACTAGGCCTTGCACTCAGTCGGGTGCGGCGGCTGGCAGGCAGGCACGTTCGAAAGTGCTTATCTCCGCAAGCTGCACGCGAGAGACGAAGCCTGGGCCAGCGTTTCCTACCCTCTTCCTCCAAGCCAGATCAACCCCATGCCTCGTTAGCTGCGACTCCCCCCAGGGTTGTTGCGGACGAGGCATCTGGCTTTTTTACGGGGCCGGGGCGGAGGGGAAGAGAATGTTGAATGCAGAATGGGAAGAGGAGCCGACGCGGAGACGCGGCGATGGGGAGACGCGGCGAAAGAGGTCTGGGGCGGCGTGACTGTCCTTTCGATGGAAGTGCATCTCTGGCTCGTGATTCGCGTCGTTCAGAAAGATTTCACAGGCTGTTAGCCTTGTCCGGGGGCGTGCGTTTCGCCTTTTTTCTGGCATCGTGGTGGTGGATTCTTTATAATCGCCGCCCAGCCGGCTGCAAGGCACAAAGCACAGCGGGGAGCATGTCCGGGGCCGCGGGGCCATCGGGAAGGGAGGTCCGATGCGACGCATTGCTGTAATCAATCAAAAGGGCGGAGTGGGTAAGACCACCACGACGGTGAACGTCGGCGCCGGCCTGGCCCGTGCGGGGCATCGCGTGCTCATGATCGACCTCGACCCGCAGGCGCACATGACGCTGCACCTGGGCCTCAATCCCGCCGATCAGCGGCCGGGCATCTACCACCTGCTCACCGGTACGGCAGCCATCGAGGCGGCCCGCACGCGCGTGGCCAACAATCTGTGGGTGATCGGCGCGAGCATCGATCTGGCCGCCGCCGAGGTCGAGCTGGTCAGCGTGGTCGGCCGTGAGGTCATCCTCCGCGACCTGCTCGAACAGCACGCGACCAACGGCGACGGCACGTTCAAGTACGACTATGTGCTGCTGGACTGCCCGCCCTCGCTCGGTGTGCTGACGCTCAACGGGCTGTGTGCGTCCAAGGAAGTGATCATTCCGCTGCAGCCGCACTACCTGGCGTTGCAGGGTCTGAGCAAGCTGCTGGAGACGGTCTCGCTGGTCAATCGGCGGATCAACCCGGAGCTGGCCGTCTGCGGCATCGCCATCTGTATGAAGGAGGCGGGCACGCGGCTGGGGGCCGAGGTGGTCGAGGACGTCCGCTCGTTCCTGGAGGCGGCCCGCAATACGCCCGTGCCGTGGGGTAATGCGCGATTGTTTGACACTCAGATTCGCCGCAATATCAAGCTGGCCGAGGCTCCCAGTTACGGTCAGAGCATCTTCGATTACGCTCCCGAGTCGAACGGGGCGAAGGATTACAGCACCCTCGCCGCCGAGGTTCACGATCCGATTGCCTTCCGCCAGGCCGCCACACCCTTGAGCTTAGCCGAGACGGCCTCGCCGCCGGAACTGGCCAGCGATCAGCCCGAAGCGTCGTGTATTTGTCAGCCAGAGCCTTCGCTCGACGAGGCCCAGCCGGCGGAGGCGGAAGCAGGTGCCTTCGAGGCCGACCAGCCGATGGAAACCACCAGTTCAAGCGACGACGAAGTCATCCTCATGCCTGATGCCGACGATCAGCAGGATCGCGATTCTCAGCCGCCCTTCGCCGCCGTGGGCTGACGGGGCATACTCTCTGCTTTCGCGAAGAAAAGCGTTGCCCACAGATCACACAGATTGACACAGATTTAGCAATTCGTCCTCTCCGTCTGTGTTTATCTGTGTGATCTGCGGGCACTTTCTTTGTCTGGGTTTGGGGGCGAAAGCCTGCGCAGGGCTTTTCATGGTCAGGTGTTCGTCGCCGCATTGAGATATACCACGGAATACACGGAAGACACGGCATACAGAAGTGCGCGAAACCGGCCGGGCTACGCGTTCGCTCGGCCGGTGGGGCCAAACCTTCCGAATCTGAGGGCCAGAGTCGGCAGCACCAAGAGGTTGAGCAGGGTGGAGGTTGCGAGGCCGCCGAGGATTACTACGGCCATGGGGCCTTCGATTTCGCGGCCTGCGGTGTTGAGGCCGATGGCCAGGGGGAGCAGGCCGAGGCCGGTGACCAGGGCGGTCATCATGATGGGGGCCAGCCGCTCCAACGCGCCGCGAAGTGCGGCTTCGGGACCCCACTGCATCCCTTCCACGGCGACCAGGTGCTCATAGTGCGAAACCAGCATGAGCGAGTTACGCAGGGTGATGCCGAAGACGGTGATGAAGCCTACCATGGCTCCGAGCGAGAGCAGCGTCCCGGTGAGCAGCAGGATGGTCACGCCGCCGACCAGTGCGA
>JBJKSL010000517.1:0-3454 GCA_046704145.1 Phycisphaerae bacterium | reverse complement strand
CTAGCACACTGCGTGGGACTGCGGATGACCACCGCCGGCACTGCCGATGCCGCACAGTTCGAGCCCCTCGGCTCGCAGCCCACCGTCTCCGAGCAGGTCGAACTGATCCACCACTTCTATCTGCCCTTGTTCGAGCGGCGTTACGAGAACCCCGGCATCCGTGCCCGCGACATCGAGCAACTCGAACAGATCGCCGCCGGCTACAAGTCACGCAGCCGATTCATCACCGACCTGACGCTCGACCCGCCGACCTCGACATCCGACCTGGCCGGGGCGCCGTATCTCGAGGAAGACTACCTCATCATCAGTACAATGCACTCAGCCAAAGGCTGCGAGTGGGACGTGGTCCACGTCATCCATGCTGCTGACGGCATGATCCCCTCTGACATGGCCACCGGCGACAGCGAAAGCATCGATGAGGAACGCCGCCTGTTCTACGTCGCCCTCACGCGTGCCAAGGACAACCTGTACGTTTATTTCCCCATCCGCTATTACCACACCGGCTCGCGAATGGGCGACGCTCACAGCTATGCACAGCTTACGCGCTTTGTCTCACCTGAGGTGAAGAGCCTGTTCGAGCAACGCCTGCCCCCCGGCATACAATCCCGCGGCACGTCCGACGCCAACGCCTTCCCGCGCTACATCGACACCGCTGAAGACGTCCGCAAGGAACTGGGCGACCTGTTCGGCGGGTAACGACGGATGAACACTGCTAAACACGGATGAGGGCTCGTCGCGGCAAGGGCGGGCTTCAAGCAGGTATCGATCCGTGTTCATCCGTGTGCATCAGTGGCTCCGATTTCATCACTCCAGCCGCCAATCCTGCTGTTTCAGTTCCCCCGTCTCGCTGGTGCGGGAATCCCTTCCCGCACCCACTCTTCGCGGGAATCCTTTCCCGCAACCATGCCCCGCTGACACCGTGGCCGGTTGCATGGGTCTATCGCGGCCGCGGCTGTTCTTCTACTCTCCTGCCTGCCAATCATGTCGCCGCAACTCTTCCATCTGTGCATACTGCGTCATGTCGAACTGCAACGGCGTGATGCTGATGTAACCTTCCTCGATGGCGTCGAGATCGCTGCACACATCCGTCTTGCAGCCCGCAAAGGTATCGCCCACCAGCCAGTAATAATCCAGCCCGTCCGGAGCGGTGTGACGCCCGAAGCGATCGTCCATGATGCGTGTAGCCATCGGCACCACGCGAACCCCGAGCGGATCACCCTGAGCCAGATCCGGAATGTTCACGTTGATCAGTTCCCCCGGAGCTAGGCCGATCGCCAACAGCTTGCGGATGATGGGCATGGCCAGCCGCGCCGCTCGATGAAAGTCGCGCTCCGGCCCCTGCTTCATCGACACGGCGATGGCCGGAAATCCGAGCAACGCCCCCTCGGCAGCCGCGGCAACCGTGCCCGAATATAGCACGTTGGTGCTGACGTTCGCTCCGTCGTTGATGCCGCTGACCACCAGATCCGGCGGCGACTCCAGCAACTCGCGAATCGCCAGCTTCACGCAGTCCGCCGGTCGGCCTTCCACGCTGTGCCCGAAGAACTCGCCCTGCACGTGCACCTTGCGCACCGCCAACGGCCCGTGCACGGTGATTCCGTGTGCCGCCGCCGACTGCGGCGAGTTGGGCGCCACCACCTGAACTTCGCCCAAGCCGGCCAGTTCCTGCCGCATTGCTGCCAGCCCCGGCGCGAGAATGCCGTCGTCATTGCTCAACAGAATTCGCATGAGCGGGATTATAACAGCCCAAGAGCCTTAAACCACGGATGCACACCGATAGACACGGATAAAGCTCCAAGCATTCACTGGTGCGGGAATCCGTTCCCATTTCTTTGGCCGCTGGTGCGGGAATCCGTTCCCGCACCCACTCTCGCGGGAATCCATTCCCGCGATTTCAACGATATCAAAAAAGCCCAGGGCAGGCCTGCCCTGGGCTTCTTCATGTATCCTCATCGCTACCACGTCCACCGGACACTTTCAGGGATGTCGCCCATCCAGCCTGTGTGCTTCTGTCAGTTCGTCAACCGAAAACCCCATATTGTCACACACGATTAGACGCACCTTGTGACCGATCTCCGCGTCCGACAATCTTGCTTCGTCTGTCCTTGCCAAGAAATACGCTAACTCGCGGACGGTACGGCATCCTGCAGGCAGATTGGTCGCCAGCGGCCGAAAGGCAAGGCTCAACCACAGCGGCCAGCGCAGACGAGGCAGGCGGCCGCCAAACGTGTTCCTGAGCTTTTTCCAGAATGAACGTCTCTTATGGATCGGAATCAGTTGATCAAGTACGGAGTCCGGACGCACCTCAGACCGTTTGAGCTCGAACTCCTCAACAAGGAATCGCCGGATTCTGTAGAAAGAGACTGAAGTCGCGCAACGGCCTGAATCAGCCGACTTGACTCTTGACCGCACGTAGTCGATCACCGCGCCGACCGTCGTGAGCTTGTTCGCCTCTTCGTCGGCGATGGAGATCCCGAACTCATCTTCGAGATCCAATACCATCTCAACAAACTCGAGGCCCATTGTCCCGCACCCCTCTCCTATTCATCCTTCATCCTTCCGCCTTCATCCTTGTGGCCACCTTAATCCAACCACTGCTTCTTATCCTTCAACTTCATCGGCACGTACTCTTCGGTCAGATACGTCAACCGCTTATTGATCATGGCTTCCACTTCCATCTTGAAGCCGTTCTGCATCATCTTGCGGATCTCTTTTTCCCAGGGCTTCTTGCCCGCAAACCACGGATAATTGAGTATCTGCTTGGCCCGCCTGACGTCGCTATCGTCCAGGCCGATCTTCACATCGTCGCTCAGCCCGCAACGGTCGTAATCGAAGCTCGACACCCCGATGAACACCGCTTGCGGCACTGCCATCCGCTGGCTCTCGTACGCCAGGCTGATAGACCCCTGCTTGATCACGCTGTAGATGTAGTACCCCCACGGATCGCAATCCAGCAGACAGTACACCGGCAGCTTCAGCTCTTCGTGCATCCGCCGCAGCAGCCGCCGCATGCCCCGTGCAGGCTGACCGCCACCGTGAGTCACGATGCAGTGGTGCTTCTCGTGAAAGCGATCCTCGTAGAACCGCCGCCACACGGTATCCTTTTCGACGTGCAGGATGAACTTCGCCGAGCACTTCTTGAACTGAATCACGTCCGGCTCCACGATGCTCGGTACCGGATAGCCCGCACTGCCCATACGCATGCAGTCCAGCGTGTTGCCGTCATCCACCAGCGTCACCGGCCCCACCATGTTGCCGCGATTGCTCGCGTATACGTGCAGCTCTTCGCGCAACGCATCGATCGTGACCTCGATATCCTCGATGATCGGGTCCGACTCCTCCTGCCCGTTGAACGTCTTCTCCTTCGTGCCCGCGACGTTGTGCTTGCTCAGATAGTACAACTGACGAATCGAGGCCGTCTTGCCCGCGTCGATCAACTGCTTGCACTGAGCGG
>JBJKSL010000516.1:0-2972 GCA_046704145.1 Phycisphaerae bacterium | reverse complement strand
ATCCAGTACGGGGCCTCTCCGCGAGCGACGATTTATCTGACCATCGGAGCCAAGGCGGCGGCCTTCCTGGCGGGGCGCGGATACGTCGTGCCGCAGGACGTGAAGGACGTGGCCATGGAAATTCTGCGGCATCGCGTGATCCTCACCTACGAGGCAGAGGCAGAAGAGAAGCGGCCGGAAGATGTGGTCAAGGCGATACTGGACCACGTGCCGGTGCCGTAGAGACGAGCGACGCGGCGACCTGGTGACGCGGAGACGCGGTGAAAGAGTTCCTTCTGGCTCATAGCTTATAGCTCACAGCTTTCCATGATCCCCACTGAACTGCTCAAGAAGATACGCCGGATCGAGATCCGCACGTCGCACATCGTCAATGACGTGTTGAGCGGGCAGTATCACTCCGTGTTCAAAGGGCGGGGCATGGAGTTTGAGGAGGTCCGCGAGTATCAGGTGGGCGACGACGTACGCACCATCGACTGGAACGTCAGTGCACGATACGGGCGGCCGTTCATCAAGACATTTCGCGAGGAACGCGAGTTGACGGTGATGCTCATGGTGGACATGAGCGCTTCGCACTTGTTCGGCACGCACGATCAGCTCAAGCGGGAGCTGGTGGCGGAGGTGTGTGCGACGCTCGCCTTCTCCGCTATTCGCAACAACGACAAGGTGGGGCTGGTGTGCTTCACCGATCGGGTTGAGAAGGTCGTGCCGGCTCGCAAGGGAGCCCAGCACGTGCTTCGTGTGATTCGCGAACTGCTTTATCACAAGCCTGCTGGTCGAGGAACGAATCTGGCTGTGCCGCTGGAGCATCTGAATACTACCGTGAAGCGCAAGGCGGTTGTATTCCTGGCGAGCGATTTTCAGGGCGGCGGATACGAGGCCCCCATGCGCGTGGCCCGTCGGCGGCACGATCTGATACCGATCGTGGCTGAAGACGTGCGCGAGCGCGAACTGCCCAACGTCGGCCTGATCGAGCTGAAGGATGCGGAGACGGGACGGATGGTCCTGGTAGACACGTCGAGCCGGCGGGTTCGCGAGGCCTACGCAGCACGGGCGGCACAGGCTGCGGAGGAGCGAGACCGACTGTTTCGACGCATGAGCATCGAGGGCGTCTACGTGCGCACAGGCGAGTCGTTCGTGGATCCGTTGACGCGGTTCTTCCGTGCCAGGGAGGCGAGGAGATGACGCGGCGACACGGCGACACGCCGACACGGCGAAAGGAGCATGGTACCCCGCTTCAAGGTCCAGTGAAGGTCTCGGGTGCCCCATCCCTTGGCTCTGCAAGGCGTGGGGGATACGCGGCTGACTTGCGCTGTGCCCCATCCCTTGGCTTTGCAAGGGGTGGGGGATACACGACTGGCTTGCGCACAACCCTTGCGCGTTTCGCCACTATAGCGGGCTTCGTGGTCCTCTGCAGTGCGGCAATCGAAGGCTGTAACCACAAGGACGCCCAAAAGCAGTCCGCCGGAACCGCCGCGGTCGAGAAAACCACAGAGCGTGGCCCCGTGCGAATGGTCGTGCGCGTGGACAAGGGCAAGACCACCATCGCCGAGAAGGTGCACCTGACCATCGAGGTCGTTGCGGAGGAAGGCGTTGATGTCGAGATGCCTTCGTTCGGAGACAAACTGAACGAATTCGAGATTCGCGATTTCCACGAGCGTTCGTCAGTGCCAATCGAATCCGCCGACAACGGCAAGAAGGAACGTAGCTGGTCACAGGATTACGTGCTCGAAACATATCTGTCCGGCGAGCAGGAGATCCCGGCGATCACGGCGAAGTTCCACGACAAGCGAAACCCGGCCAAGCTGGTGGATGGGGAGGTCACGTCGGAGCCGTTCAAGATTGAGGTCGCCTCACTGCTGGCCGGCCAGTTTAATCCAGCCAAGTTCAAAGACATTAAGGGCACTGTGGAACTGCCCGTCGAGCACAACCGAAAGTGGATGTGGTGGGCTGGCGGCGGGGCGATCACCGCTACGATTGCCGCTGCAGCGATGGGATGGTTGATAAGCCGCAAGCGGCGCGTCGCAGTGCGGAAGGAGACGCCGGCGCATGAGTGGGCCTTCTTCGCGTTGCAGCGGCTGGAAGAGGATCGGCTGATCGAAGCAGGACTCGTGCAGGAGTTCTACTTCCGGTTGAGCAGCATCGTGCGTGAGTACATCGAACGCCGCTTCGGCCTGATGGCACCCGAGCGGACCACGCCCGAGTTTCTGGCGGAGATGCAGGCCAATTCGCTGTTGAGCCGCGACCACAAGGGACTGCTGGGCGAGTTCCTGCAGGCAGCGGACATGGTAAAGTTCGCCCGCTACGAACCGGCGGGCGGTGAGGTCAGCGAGGCTCTGGGAACAGCGCGGGCCTTTGTCGAGCAGACGACGCCACACCCAGGTTCTGAAGCGGAAGAGACTGCCGCAACGATGGAGGTATCAGCGTGATCTTCCATCCGCTCGCAAAGTGGTTGCTCCTGTTGCTGCTGGTGCTGCCGGCGATCTGGTGGCGATTGCGGGACCGACGCACACGGACCAGTGTCACATTCTCGTCGGTGCGGCCGTTGGAAGGACTTGGAACCACCTGGGCTATGCGCTTACGTTGGGTATTGCCGGCGCTGCGGATGGCGGCGATCGGTTTGCTGATCGTGGCACTGGCTCGGCCGGAGAAGCCCGACGAACAGACGCGCGTTTACAGTGAGGGCATCGCCATACAGTTGCTCGTCGACCGCTCGGGCAGCATGCAGGCCATGGACTTTCGGCTGGACGGCAAGCCGGTGGATCGGTTGAGCGCAGTGCGCAAGGTGGTGCGCGATTTTGTGCTCGGCAAGGGGACCTTGAAGGGGCGGCCGGTCGATCTCATCGGGTTGATAGCGTATGGAACCTATGCGGACAGCAAATGTCCGTTGACGCTGGATCACGGTTACCTCATCGAGTCGCTGAACAAGACGGAAATCGCGAAGACGAACGAGGAAGGCCAGACCGCAATAGGTG
>JBJKSL010000515.1:0-5090 GCA_046704145.1 Phycisphaerae bacterium | reverse complement strand
CCTTGCATCTCACGAGACGAGCGCGCTATTGACCGCGCTGCAGGTATCGGCCCCGCCGCTCGCCGAGCCAGCGCGTGGAGTCGAAGAAAAACATCGATTTGGACCGTTAGTCGGACGGTCTCCTAGGAGGATACGACCGTGCCAAGCAAGCCGATCAGCCGTCGCCGATTTCTCGCCAACACCTCCGCCACCGCGGCGGGCCTTGGCTTAACTGCCGCCGTAGTCCGCGGCGCACCCGGCGCTAACGAACGTATTTCTGTCGCTTCGATCGGCTGCGGAGGCCGCGGCAACGCTCACCTCAGTTCGCTTGCCAAGCTCAAGGACAAGCAGAACCTGCGAGTGGTTGGTTTGTGCGATGTATGGCAGGCCAATCTCAAATACGCTGCCGCCAAAGTAGCCAAAGCCTTTGGCGAGGCTCCGCGGACGTTCACGAAATTCGGCGATCTGCTCGCCCAGAAGGACATCGATGCCGTCGTCATCGCCACGCCCGACTTCAGCCACGGACCGATCCTGGTGGCAGCCCTTGAGGCGGGCAAGGACGTATACATCGAAAAGCCCATGACCATCCAGTTGCCGTATGCCAATCAGGCGCTGGACCTTGCCCGCAAGAACGACCGCGTAGTCCAGGTCGGCACGCAATACCGCAGCCAGCCGGCCCTGCGCGGAGTCGCCAAGGAGATCGCAGCCAACGCGGTGGGCACAATCAGCCGCGTTTCGGTGGCGGCATCCTTCAATGCTCCACGTTGGAAGCGCAACGATCTGGACAAATGTAAGGCCGCCGACGTCGATTGGGACGCGTTCCTGCTGCAACTGCCCAAACGACCTTTTGACGCCAGCCTCCTGCGCGAATGGCAACTGCATCGCGAAACCTCCAACGGCATGCCCGGCCTATGGATGGTGCACTACGTCGATGCGATGGCCATGATGATGAATGCCACTTACCCGACCGGCGCGGTAAGCAGCGGCGGCACGTACGTCTGGAAGGACGGCCGCGAGCACGCTGACACCATCTCTGTGTTGCTGGACTATCCGCAGGGGTTCATTTTCGATTGGGGCATGAGTCTGGGCACGAATGCGGATCTACGCTTCAACATCTATGGCGTAGATGGCACGATCGAACCGCAGGGCGACGCCTGGTTGTCCAACAAAAACTGGGTTGACTCTAGCCGTGGGTCTAGCAAGCGGGAGAAAGAGCCCGCCATCCGCAAGAACCTGCCGCTGCCGGCAAACGATCACATGGAGAACTTCCTCGAGTGCATCCGCACCCGCCAACGCCCGCGGGCGGATATCCAGTTCGGCCATCAGCACGCAGTGGCTTCGATCATGGCCGCCACCGCACTGGGAACCGGACAGCGACAGGTATATGACCCCGAGAATCGCGACATAAAGCCGGCCTGACCTGCCTCTTGGGCGGCCAAGTGCATAATCCGACGCCGGCGGCCACTTTTCGCGTGCGTTCTATCGACTGGCCTTGTACGCCTTCATGATCGTATCGTACTTCACGATCGTGTTCGGTACTTCCCACGCCGGCAGTCGGCCCTTGGCGAGATAGCCGAGGAACTTGTTCATTACTTGGCCGAAATGCTGCTCGTGATTGGACTTGAGCGTTTCGGGGACGACCACTTGCCAGTCTGTCTGCCTCTTCTCGACGCTCACGCCCGGATACTTGCTGCCGAGCGCCGCCAAAGCTACCTTGAGGTTTTGCTCAAAAGCCGCATCCGATGCCCCGGAGACGTTCTCGACATACAGCTCCGGCTTGAAGTTCTGTTCTTTGCCTTGCCGGATGATCAGGTTGGCCTTGCTGCCGCGCATGATCGAGTAGTGCGTATCTCCGCCGCCGGGAGGAGCCTCGAAGTGCCAGGTGACTGAAACCTTGGCCACGTGGCCCTTCAGCGTGTAGATCATCTCGCCGTTACCGAAGACCTGCAGAACCCCGTCCACCACGTCCTTATTCAGGAAATCGGGGTATTTATCGAGCTTGGTAACCTTCGCGAACTGCGCGGGCGTGACCGGCGTGCTCCATCGCCGGGCGGAAAGCATCTTCACGTCGTCGGGCTTGAGAATCTGCTCGGGGAAGCACTCCCACTGAACCAGGTCCACCAGGTGCGTGGCCACGTCGACGAGGCCCTCGCCTTCCTGCCGCACGTCGAAGAACCACGCCGGCCGAATCAGCGGCTGTCCCGCCACCTGCTTGCAGAAGTGATGCACGCTCTCCTTGGTAACCGCGGGCTCATCCACCGTGCCCTTTTCGAGTTCGCCGAAGACCGCCGGCACTTGCGACAACTCGCGCTGCAGCACGGTGGCGATCTCATAGCGCTCGGTCATGATGTCGTAGAGCAGAACGTGCTTCTCCGCCGCGACTTTGAAGGCCTCCAGCAGAAGCTTGTAGTTCTCCGGCGTGATGGCCATCGGCTTGTCCGCCAGAACGTTGAGGCCGGCCTGCACGCATCCCAGTATGTACTGCGTCTTGCGAGTGTTGTTGCCCGCCAGCACCACGAGGTTGCCCGGCTTCTCCTGCAGCATTCGCTCGAAGTAGTCAGGGCCGGTGTAAACCTTCTCCTGCCACTGCGTGGGGTTATCCCGCCGCGTGTTGAAGCTCTCAATCCGCTGCAGGTGCGCATCGAGATCCTCCCCGGCTGGCGCATAAACGTGTACGACCGGATCAACCTGATCGTACATGCGCTCCTGAACCAGCGAGGCATGATAGTGCCCGGGGTCGATGGTGATCAGCTTGATCTTGCCGTGCGACATGGCCATGGGCTCCGAGTTCTGAGCCTTGATTTGCGCTGCAGCAGAATCACAGGGCGTTAGTATAGCCCAAGTGAGGAGGATGCAGAGCAAAAACAGTCCTTCTCCGGACACAATGCTCGCCGGTACGTGCTTCATGGCAAATTCTTCCGATACCTTCAGGGGCCACAGCCCGCCCTTGCGCCCGCCAGAGCCGCTTACGCCTTAAGTCCGTGCTCTTTCAGTACCTCGTTCGTGCTATAGCCCTTGCGTTGCGGCCGGGACAGCATGGCGTTGGCATCCTCCTGCCCAAATCGCTCCTTCACCGGATCGTAGGTCAGCTTGTGACCCAGCTTCATTGCGATGTCGGATATCAGGCACGCCGAGCACGCACGATGACCCGCTTCCGCAGGGGCGATCGGCGGCTTGCGCGTCTGAATGCTGGTCAACCAGTCCAGATGATGATCGTTCTTCGGACTGTGATGCAGATGGATGTCGCTGTCCGTTAGCTGGTACTCCAGCAGCTTGGGATCGCTGGCATCCAGCGCCTTGAGGATCGGCTGGCCCGCCGTCGGATCGCTGCTGGTGGCTTTCACCGCCCCGCGAGAAACAAAAATCCACTGGCCCTTCTCGCCGATGAAACGCACGCCGTTAGGCAGCTTGTCGCTCACGTGCACGATAGCCCCGGTCGGATACTGCGCTGTAATCGAGTACGGCCCATGCACGTCCCACAGCCCGCCGGTGAGGAACTCCGCCTTGGCTTCAATCTCGATCGGCCCGCTGTCTTCGGTTCCCAGGCCCCAGTTGCAGATGTCAAAATGATGCGCACCCCAGCCGGTGATCATGCCCGCCCCGAACTGCTGACACCGCAGCCAGCCCGGTCGGCCGTAACGTTTCTTGATGTCCGGACTCTGCGGATGCACGCGATCTTCGGTGTAATAAACCTCCGGCGTCTCACCCAGCCACGCATCGTAATTGAGATTCTTCGGCACCGGCATCTTTTCCGTCCGGCCGCCCGGGGGGTCCACCGGCAAGCCGATGTAGACTTCCTTGATCTTGCCAATCACGCCGTTGCGAACCAGTTCGCAAGCCCGCACGAATTGCGGCATCGACCGCTGCTGGCTGCCCTGCTGGAAGATGCGCTTGCAGTGCGTAACCGTGTCCACCATCTGCCGACCTTCCTTGATGGTCAACGACGCCGGCTTCTGCAGGAACACATCCTTACCGGCCAGGGCGGCTTCGATCGCCGGCAGCGCGTGCCAGTGATCGGGCGTACTGATCGTGACCGCGTCGATGCTCTTGTCCGCCAGCATCTCGCGATAGTTGCCGTAGGTCTTGATCGCCGCCTTCTTGCCGCTCTTGGCGTAGGCCTTTTCGAGCAGCGCCTTGGCGTCGGCCAAGCGGATCGAATCCCAGTCACAGGCGGCAACGAATCTCGCCACCTGCTGATTCTTCAGGATCCCCGGCATTTCCATCGCGCGGGCGATGCGGCCGCACCCGATCTGCGCAACCTGGATGAGATTGCTCGGGGCGGAAGCGCCAAACACGCTCGAAGGAACGATGGTCGGAAAACCTATGGCCGCAGCGCCCGCCGCCACCGTGCCCTTAACGAATTGGCGTCTGGACAGACCGTCCGTGCGATTCTTCTTCGATGACATTCAGGACCTCCCTTTGGGTCGGAAATCAGAATGACGAAATCTCGATGACGAAAGAAGCCCGAAGCTGTGAAGCTCGAATTGCTTCGGTGTCGTCCTTTTTACTTTGCATCCTTCCCGTCTATACGCTTCGCCGCATCAGCGGGTGCCGTGGCTGCAGCCGAGCCGTCCGTCGGGTACGGCTTCTCGCCCATGGCCCAGAGAATGCCGCCGAGTATGTGCTTGACCAGCAGCGGGTTCTTGTAATCGGGGATGTTGTGACCGAGAGCCGTATAAAACTCACGCCCGCCGTCGAAGGTGTGGTACCAGGCCATCGGCATTGCGTCGCCGAACCGTTTGCCCGGGTAGACGTCCTTCTGCTTATCGTCCAGCTTGCTCGGGTCCATAACCAGCAGCGGTTTGATGTCCTTGTTGATGTGGTCGTGGTAGTAGCACTCGTCCGGCCCCCAGATGAACGTCGCCGGCAGGTCCTTGGTCGCCGGGTGCTTGGGATCAACCACGCGGAGGGTGAACTTCTGCTGCTTGGCGTGCCGCGTGAATTTGCCTCCCACCACCGCCCAGAAGTAATCCCACTTGCGCTCCGAGGCCGACGCCGAGTGAATGCCCACGAATCCGCCGCCGGCCTGAATGTATCGCTTGAACGCCGCCCTCTGCTCGTCGTTTTCAAAAGCCTCGTTGTTGCTGTTCGAGAAGATCAACGCCTTGTAC
>JBJKSL010000514.1:0-3634 GCA_046704145.1 Phycisphaerae bacterium | reverse complement strand
GCTCCACTGCGGATGCTGTTCGAGGCCGGGGTTGTCCTTTATGAACCCGGCTACGCGCGTATGCTCGTCAAACAGCATCTTGGAAAGAGCATTGGCCGCCTTGGCGTAGTTCTTGATGATCACCAGCGGATCGCCGTTCACATCGCGGTCGTCGGCCTTGCCGATTGCGTTGCGCAGGTTCAGCATGAGCCCTTCCATCACCTTGAGGTTCTCATGCGACTGCCTGGCAAATTCAGAGTTGGTCTGGCTGAGCACCTTGACCAGCTTGTCCGTGTCCTTCATCCACTTCTGCACGCTTTCCAGGTGCGTTTTGAAGCCGTCGTTGGCGCTCTTGATCTTGTTGTTGGCTTCCTGGTATCGCGGGATACCCTCGGTGCCGCTGACCAGGTCGTTCACCTCACGGCGAGTCTCCTGGATGGTCTCGAGATCCTTCCGCGAAACGTTCTCGACGTTGGCCAGGGTGGTGAACCCGCTCAGCCATGAATCGCTGCCGAGCTGGGCCTTGGCCTGCGTCTGCAGGTTCTTCAGCACCGACTCCAGGCCCGTCCAGGTCCGCTCGGAATTGTCCAGGACCTCCTTGTACTTCTCGGCCGCGGTCCCGAATTTGCCCTCCACACGCTTGCGCAGCTCGGCACGCTCGTTGCCGCTGTGCAGGTTGGCAACACTGATCGACGGCTTGTACTGGCTCATCTCCTCCAGGTAGTCCTGCAGTCGAGGCAGGTATACCTTGCGATCGGCCTCGGGCTCATCGGAGGTGTACACCGTCGTGATGGTCAGTTTGCCCTTGGTCTGATCGAGGATCGACTTTGTCCGGTCGCTCAGCCGATGCGCCGAGAACCCACCGGTAAAGTCCTTGCGTTTCTTGATGCCGTGGCCAATGAGGTTCACGCCCACCAGCACCACCGTCGCCAGCAGGACCACCACCACGAGGTTCGCCCCGAAGAACAACCGCCGCGTCGTGGCCGAGTTCATGCTTGTATTTTTTGTCTCGTTTTTTACCGCCATCGTCGAGACTCCATCACTTTGGTCGCCAGGAACAGGAAGAAGACCATTCCGGAGACGAAGAACACGATGCTCTTGGTATCAACGATGCCCTTGGTGAAGTCACCGAAGTGGCCGAAGATGTTCATGTACGCACAAACCGAACGCTCCCAGGCCTTGCTCGCGTAGTCGGCCCCGTAGTCCACCACGAAGGTCAGCACGGCCAGGATTGCGGTCGCGATTGTGGCTGCCAGCAACTGATGCCGCGTGCAACTGCTCGCGAAGATGCCGATCGATATGAACAGGCCGCCCAGCAACATCATGCCGAGATAGCCGGTGATTACCGTGCTGCCGTCCAGGTCGGGAGCGTACCGGCTCAGCATGATCAGATGCGGAATCGTGGTCGCCAACAGAGCCAGGTAGAACACTACCGCGCCCATGAACTTGCCCACGACCACCGACATGTCCGAAACCGGCGCGGTCATCAGCGTCTCGATGGCCCCGCTGGAAAACTCGTCCGAGATACTTCGCATGGTCAGCAGCGGCAATGCGAAAACGAGCACGCTGGCCATCTTCTCGAACAGAAACCGCATGCTCGCCTCGTTGCCCGGCACCAGCGTCTCAGAGACGAAGAAGTAGCCGGTAAGCAACAGGAATATGAACCCCACCACGTAGGCAATGGGCGAAAAGAACAGAGACGAGAGCTCCCGATGCGTGATGGTCACGATCGCATTGAGCGCCCCGCCTCCCTGACCCGAATCCGCCCTGCTCGGCGTTTCTGCCGAAGCGGCGATCGAGCCTGATGCCTTGACCTGCAAGTCTGCTGACATTGTCAATCCTCGTTAAAAGCTATGAGCTGTGAGCTATAAGCTACGAGCCAGAAAACAGCCTTTTCCTCTACGCTACCGTTGCGGCTTCTGCTGTGATCTGGGTGAAGAACTCTTCGAGACTGCCCACCTCGAGACGCAGCTCGCGAAGGCCCCAGTTCTTCTGGGCACACAGAGCCGCGATCTCCTCGCGGGCATCCTTGCCTTCGCCGGCATCGACGTGCAGCCGGTTCCAACCGTCGGAAGCCTTGCCCTCGACGTGCTTGACGCCGGCGATCTTGTCGACCGCCGCCTCGATCTCCTGCTTGGGCCCCTTGATCTCGGCAATCAGCCGCGAGGCCCCCTTGATGCGATCCCGAATCTGGTTGATCGACCCGCTGGCCCGAATCTTGCCGCCCGCGATGATGATCATCCGCTCGCAGACCGCCTCGACCTCGGGCAGAAAGTGAGAACTGAGAATGATGGTGTGCCGCTTGGCCAGGTCGCCGATCAGCCGGCGGGTTTCGCGGATCTGGTTGGGGTCCAGGCCAATGGTCGGCTCGTCCAGCACCACCACCTCAGGGTCGTGCAGCAGAGCGTCGCCCAAGCCCACACGCTGCTTCATACCCTTGGACAACTGACCGATGGGCCGATCGATGAAGTCGCCCAGCCAGCAGCGGTCGATCACCCGCTTGATGGCCTTCTCACGCTCGGCGCGGTCCAGGCCGCGGAGTTTGCCGCGGAAGTTGAGGTACTCTCGAACCCGCATCTCCGGGTACAGCGGGTTACCCTCCGGCAGGTAGCCGATCCGACGGCGAACCTCCATCGACTGCGTGAAAACATCAAAGCCGGCCACGCGGGCGGTCCCACGGCTGGCCGGCTGATAGCAGGTCAGGATTCGCAGCGTCGTGCTCTTGCCCGCCCCGTTGGGTCCAAGAAAGCCGACGATCTCGCCGGCCTCGACCCTGAAGGAGATATTGTCCACGGCCAGCACCGGGCCATACGATTTGGTCAAGTTCTTGACTTCGATCATCGCATTCCTCGTCGGGCTCGTCAGGCGGATTCGCTCGACCCCGCCTGCAACTCATCGATGCTCCGCTCTTTGTCGCGGACTGACTACAAGTCACTCAACGTTCTACGATTAAAGAGTTTAAGTAGATCCATGCCAGCGCAATGCCGTACCTGTACGCTCTCACCAAGCCAGCTTGCTACGACGCCAGCACAAAGCAGGTTCGCGCAACCCTGCCAAACCCCAAAACGACAAATCCGCCCTGGCGCGGAGTGCTCCTGATATCAATTACTATTGCCTGTGTCAAGATTGAGTCGCTCAGACTCGCCCCACAACAGGCAGTCCCCATGTCTTGACGCCGACGGCGAGCCGACCCTGTCAGCAAAATCTGATACCGAAAGCAATCGGCCCGTGGAACTGCCCGCAGAGCACTTCCCTTCCCGCACCTTGTGGGTGATAATAACGATCCCGCTCTGGCTGTGCCGGTTTGGCGCCTGGCTCAGCACTCAAGAGCGGCACCAGACTGCGATTGCGGATAGTGAGGGAGTAGCCGATCGTCGATGCTTCAAGCCGTCGAGACAGCCAGTTCCGCGACCACCGACGCTCGGACGCCGGCCGTCAGCATCATCATCCCGACTTATAATCGGGTTAACTTGCTGCCCTCGGCCCTGGACAGCGTGGCCGCCCAGACCTTCAGCGAGTACGAGATCATCGTAATCGACGATGGCTCCAACGACGGTACCCGGGACTACATCGCCTCTCGCCCGGAGCCAATCATCTACCTCTGGCAGCCCAACCAGGGCCCTGCCGCCGCCCGCAACCACGCCCTGAGAGTCGC
>JBJKSL010000513.1:0-3471 GCA_046704145.1 Phycisphaerae bacterium | reverse complement strand
GCACCGCCGTAGGTCCCGTACTCGGCCATCCAGCCGGCATAGAGGTTGCCGTCGGGGCCGACGGTGATGCCCGCTTCAGGGCGGATGAATCCATCGCGCGACAGACGCGCGACAGGCCGCGGGTTCTTGTGGTTGAGTTGGTCCCACGGCTGGGCAGGGTCGTAGTCGGTGATGTCGCCACCTGCGTAAGAGGCAGCGTAGACGTGTCCGCCGGCGAAGGTCACGTCGTAAACCTCTCCGCCACTGTCGCAGATCTTGTCGGTATTGGTGGCCTTGCCGCTGGCGATGTCGCAGTAGAAGAGCGTCTGCCCGAAGTGAGGTCCGCCCCAGATGCGGCCGTGCTTGTCCGCGCGCAGGAACAAGGTCGGTCGGCCGCGGGACTCGCCGGGGATGGGCTGAAAGTGCGGCTCGGTCTGGCCGGGGCTGAGCTTGAAATACGATTGGCCGCGCAGGCCGATGAGTTCGCCGCGCCTGGTGATGGCGACGTATTCAGCGCCGTTGATGTTGTGGTCGATGAGCATCTTGGGGGCGAATTGTTTCTGATCGGCTTGGAGTGTGTAAACGCCGCCGTGCAGTCGCAGGGCGAGTGTCTTTTCGTTGGAGAGCCGCGCGTCGACGCTGTAGCTGGCCGCTTGGGGCGAGGCGAGAACGGATGTTTTTGAAGGCGCCCAGGATGCGTCCTCGAAGGCTTCGAGTCGGCCGCTGCGCGGGTCAGTGGCGACGAACACGCCGTTCCAACTCACGCCGACGCCGAACTGCTGACCTGCTTTCAGGCCGGGGATTGGTTTCCAGGACTTGGATTTGATCTCGAACACCTCGGTGGTATTGTTGCCCATGCCGAAGTTGGCGACGATCTGGCCCCACGGAGCGACGGAGACGTTGCGCAGATATTGGTTGGGTTTGGCCGGTGCCCCGAGATCCTCGAGCGCATAGGTGTCGAGATTGAGCGCGCCGAGCTTCCCGCCAGGATAAGTGCCGCCATAGGCGCGACCGTCCTGGCCGAGTACGAGGTTCCAGATGTACGATTCGCCGGGGAACTTCACAGACTTGATGAATTTCATGGTCTTGAGGTCGAAGACCATGAAGGCGCCGTCGTAGAAGGTGCCCACCACCAGGCGATCGCCGGGTACTTCGGTGACGGCCCACGAGCCCGCGCCTGCAGGCGCAGGATAGACGTCGCCGGTGTCCTTCTCGAAGTCGATGTACAGCAATTCGCAACCGTAGGTCTCGTTATCGTTGAGCAGGACGAGACGTTCGCGGCCGTCATGCCGGTCGGTGATCAGCGTTGAGCCGAGCACCTGCTTGGCCCGGCAGGGCTGGCCCAGATTCTCGATCGTGTCGGCAGCGAAGAGCGCTGTCGCCTGAAGAAGCACAAGCAGTACTGCATAAATCATCGACTTCATTGGGCCTCTTTCCTTTCGAGTGTCCATTGGGTCATCTGGGCGAGCCTGCAGACGCGGCTTTCAACTGCAGATCGAGCCACGCGTAGATCTCGCGACGGGTTTCATCAGCAATAGCGTGCCGGCCGGGCTTGAGGACGTTGGCAAAGGCATCGGATCTGTCGTAGAGCCGCCAGACTTCGCGAGCCTCCTCGCCGGCTTCGTAGGCACTGCGCGATTGGGGGAAGATCTGGTCCTCGCTGGTCGTGTGCTGATAGACAGCTCGCGGGGCAATCAACCGCAGCACGTCGGGCCAGTCCCAGCCAGGCAGATCGCCACGCAGGAAGACCGGCCGCAGCTTGGGCATGTAGCTGAACCATCTGTCGCGAGCCCAGCGGGTGCGATCCTTCTCGGCGGCAAAGGTGGCATAGCCGCAACTCGATACGGTGGCGGTGACGCGCTCGTCAAACGCGGCCAGCATGAGCGCTTCCTCGGCACCTAGCGAGTGACCGATGACGCCGATGCTATTGGCGTCGACCTGGTCGAGGCTAACGAGCACGTCAAGCGCGCGCTGGGCGTCGTAAAGCATTTTGCCCATGGCAGAGAGGTTGAAGTGTCGGGCATAGTAGCCGCGCGTATCGAACGCGCCGCCAGCGTCGATGCGCTCGCCGGCGGTAATCGAATCGGGGGCGAGCGTAATGTAGCCTCGAGTTGCGAGATCGGATGCAAATGCGAGCGAGGCGTTGCCCTCCAGGCCGACTGATTCACGTTTGCCCTGCGCGGCGGTCTGGTGCAGGACCAGGATCGCCGGGACTTTCGCCGTGAGATTAACCGGCGTGCAGAGATAGGCGCGGACGCGCTCGTCAGGAGCGACAGCGTATTCGATCAACTGCCGCTGGTAACCGGCGTTTGTCTGGGGCTCGGGATCGGGGAGAGTTCTTACATCAAGCGGTTGAGTGCTGGGGGGCAGGGGGCCGATATCGCGCAGAATCACACGACGGATCATTTGCCGCTGCTGCTGCCAGGCGGTCTGGTTGGTGGGCAGAGCATGAATGTCGCCAGTGGGGAAGAATCGTTCGCCCAGCCAGCGGTATATCACCTCGCGGCCGTCTGCCGGCAGAGCATGTGGACCGTCAAATGCGTGCCAGACCATGTCATCGCTTGCGCCGTACAGGGCGTAGACGCTGCCAACATCTTTGAAGAGCTCGGCGAGGTTGTTTGTGTTAGGAAAGACCGTGTCTTTTGTGGCGTACCACACGTAGAGCGGACGCGGAGCGATCATCGCGCAGACGTGCTGAAAATCAAAAGGAATCTGCTTGATACCCGGCAGATAAGTACCCACTTGCGGCATGAGGGCCGTCAGGTCCGACCAGCGTTCGGGTTGGGGATCGGCTCGGAATGTGTTGAAACCGCAACTCACGATGGCCAAGCTGATGCGCGGTTCGAAAGCCGCGGCAAAAAGCGTAGTGTATGCGCCGTGCGAATGGCCGATACTGCCGATCTGCAGTGGATCCACAAAAGGCAGGGTTCGCAGGTAGTCAACCACTCGCGACATGTCCCAGACCATCTTGCCCATGTACGACCAGCCCGGATGGCGGCGGTAGAAGGCCATGCTGTCGTGATAGGGCTGTGCGCCGGGCGGGATGCGTTCGCCGAAACCGATCATATCAGGAGCGATGCAGACAAAGCCACGACGAACCAGCTGCAGTGCGAAGGCCAACTGGGGATCACCCTTGATGCCGCAGGGTTCCTCCTTGCCTTGGGCGACCGTCTGGTGCACGCAAATCATGGTGGGCAGACGCAAAGGTTTACCGTTGCGGTCGGTGGGCAGATGCTTGGGAATCAGAAGGTATGCGGGGATCCAGTCGTCAGGTTCACTACGAATGCGGATGTGGCGACGAATGTGATCGTCGAGAATCTCCTCGTCAAGAAGCTCTGCTTCCGGGGCCGGCACCATGAGGTCGCCGGAATTGCCGAGAATGGCCTTGATGCACGCGGCGTAGTGCGCGCGTTTGGCCTCCCAGGCCCGGATTTCGTTGATTTTCCGCGAGTTTTCGGAGGCTGGTGCGGATGCAGGCGCCTGGCCGAGGAG
>JBJKSL010000512.1:0-3514 GCA_046704145.1 Phycisphaerae bacterium | reverse complement strand
GTCTTCGGCATCATGCTTATCGATCTGGCAAGCGTTGCGGCTTTCGTGGATGTGGATACGCATCAATACGGGCACGAAGACCTGTTGCGAACGCCACCGCTGGCGCAGGCCATCAAGGATTTGCGACCCGATCCCGGTCATCGGCTGTTGGTGCCGCGCTACCAGGCGGATTATCACGATCCGCTGCCGGTGCTCTGGCCAGAAACCAACGTGCCCAGGGGCGTGCCGACGTTCAATGCGTACGGTCCGTTCTGGTCGCGAGAAAATCGAATGTTGCTGCGGTTCATGGCTTGGGGCTCGAGCGAGAGCATGCTGGAAATGCTACGTCAGCCGCAAATGCTGGCCGATTTGGGCGTGCGGTTCGTGGCGGCGAGATCGGAGGAGGAATTGACGCTGGTACAGGCGGCGATGACCCCGGCGGTGGAAGGCGAAGTACACGAGATCGCCGAGAGTGGCATGTGGTACCCCGTACGAGCAGACGAGCACGTCATCTGGCCTGTGCAGATCGATAAGCATGATGCCGAAGACTGCCGCCCACGACATTCGATCCCGTCGTCGCGCCCACCACAGCAGCGTCCCTACTGAGGCGACCATCATCAGCAAGGGCCACAAGAACGCCGGATTGCCCAATCGCACTGCCTGTCGCAAGCCTCCGAGGATGACCATCGCCTGCCAATACTGACCGCATCTGGCTTCGAGCCGGCCTTCGAGTAATCTCGCCAGGAGCAAAACGAACACACAAAGTCCGGCCGCAATCGGCAGCACCCGAGTACCGATAATTCTCAGCCCCCCTGCCACCCTTTCCGCCAGAGGTCCGCCCGCACGAATGATGCTCACTGTGGCAGATGCCAGCACGGGCAATGCGAACGACCACACCAGTATCCATCTGGCCGGCACGCGCAGACTGCGGTACACCGGCACATGAAAGAGCACGCGAGCCAACGGCGTGAGATTGCCCAAAGCAATCAGCAGCGCTACGATCATCGCCCCCCACCAGAACAGCACCTCGCGATTCAAATCACGAGTGACAGGAGAGTCCGCGTCCTCCGCTGTTCTGTTTCGGACGGTGAACACTCCCCGCAGTAACCACAATGTCCCCCCCGCCAACACCAGCACGACTATCGAGGCGTAGGCTGACTGCTCGCAAAAGTGTGAAAGTCCCCACCATTTCTGTCCCCAGATGCCTGGCGTGCGATTTCCGAAGAACATCGGGAAAAACATCATGATGGCCGAGCTCGGCACCCATGAGTTCTCGACGAAGATGGCATAATTCGGCGTGTACCGCCCGCTGCCGGCCAAGTTGTACATGGTCGGCAGGACCTGCACCGCGGCGACCGCAGCCCCCAGAGTCATGCCCAGGGGATAGGCCCAAAGCAAGGAGCGTCTCCGAGGCCACAACGTGAAAACGACATAGGCCGTCAGCAACGCGCACATGACGATAGAAACCTGCGCGTGCTGGACCAGCATCTGCAGACCGAACGCCAGCGCGGCCAGGGCAAAAAATCGATACTTGCCGCTGTCAGCGAATCGCTGCCACCCGTAAAAGATCCACGGCATCCACGCGACCGCTTCGTGGATGGTCAAATGCACTCGATGTGCGACCAGGAACCCGCAGAACTCGAACGCGATAGCCCCCAGATACGCCGCCTGCAGATCCCGTCCCAGTGCCCGCAGGAAGCGGTACATGCCCCAACCGGCCAACGCGAAATGGAGGACGAGCGTGACCGCATAAGCCACCAACGGCGGCAACGGCACGAACAGCCAGGTCACCGGATACCACAGCCCGCTCTGCGGATCAGCGGCCAGACTCGTGCCCATGCCCACCAGCGGATTCCATAGCGGCCACTCCCCTGCCCAGATCCGCTGCCCGATGTACTGCCGAATGGGAAAGTAGTACAGAAGATCGTCTTCCAGCGCCGATACGCCACCCAGCCGCCACGCCCCAGCCAGGATCACGGCTGGCAGGACCACGAAGCTGAGGCCGATGACCCACGCAGGCCAGCGCACGACATTCGTCGAGGGCTGCACCTCGATATCAGTGTTGCTGTAATTATTGTCTCGCTCAGTCGCGTCCATTGAGGCCCTGCCCGACTCGGGAGCCCATCAGGAAAGCCGCTCAGTACTCCAGCATGGATAAACCACCTGTATGGCGATGAATCATCAAGCCCCGTCCAGAATGCGTCAAGTTCTATGCCCAAGGGCTTCGCAAATCACGGGAATAGAATCGCCGGAAAAAATTTCTCAAAAACCTGTCCCAGTCGTGGCCACTTTCGCCGGCCTCATGCGAACTACTTGTGGTTAGGCGACAGGCACACCCCGGGCGGCAGAATGGAGCCGCCCGGGGCGTTTTTGTTTGTGGCCGAACGTGACACCATCACATCCTCCAGCATAGAATGGCCGTCGGACTTCTTTTTGGGACAAGGGACAGGCTCACGGCATGGATTCTGCCGGCTCCGATTGGACAACGGCCACCAACACCGATCTGCTCCTGGCGTTGCAGGACCAGGCTAACGACCAGGCGTGGTCCAGCTTCTATGCGCGTTATCGTCCAGTCCTGGTGGCCTTCGGACGCCGACTGGGGCTTTCCGATCAGGACGCCCAGGACGCCGCCCAGGAGTCCTTGTTCGCCTTTGCGCAGGCCTACCGCAAGGGCGACTACGCCCGCGGCCGCGGCCGTCTGAGGCACTGGCTCTTCAGCATCACCAGCCACAAAGTCCGCGACCTCCAGCGAAGACTCTGCCGCCAGCCGATGACTGTGGACCCGCAGACCGGAACCGGCATTATCGAGGCCGTCCCCGACGATCATCAACTGAGCAGCGTCTGGGAGGCCCAGTGGCACAAAGCGGTCCTGGACGCCTGCCTGAAGGAGGTCAGCCGCCATGTGGAACCAGCGACACTGCAGGCTTTCAAGCTGCTAGTACTGGACGGCCTTCACGTCGATGAGGTCGCCGCTCAGCTCAATATGACTCGTAACGCCGTGTTCAAGGCTCAGCGCCGCGTGCTGACGCGTCTGCGAGAAGAATACGAACGCATCATGGCCGAAGAATAAACCGGACGAGGAGCCTATGGGGCAGTGCCTGACAGAAGAACAGATTCGCGACCTGGCCTGCGGCACCATCACTGGCGAGGAGGCCAGCTCACTTCTCATACACACCGGCCAGTGTGAACTCTGCCGGGCGGCGCTGGCTGAATGGCAGCGAAACGCGCCCTTCATGGAGATGCTGCGCAAGACGTTCTCCGGCGACGCCCCCGCGCTCCAAGACCCGCCGGTGACCCCTGCCGAAGCCGTCGAAGGCTATGAAATCCTCGAGGAGATTCATCATGGCGCTCAGGGCGTGGTTTATCGCGCCACCGACCGCGCCAGCAATAGCCAGGTCGCCGTCAAGTTCGTCGGCCAGAACCCCTACGTGTCCGAGGCCAGCCGCCGCCGATTCGAACGTGAAATCGACCTGGTTGCCGGGCTGTACCATCCGGGAATCATCCGCATCCTCAATTCCGGGACCACCCAGTCCGG
>JBJKSL010000511.1:0-5113 GCA_046704145.1 Phycisphaerae bacterium | reverse complement strand
GTACAATAAGGCCCAGCATTTCCACGATTTCCGAGAGATGTTCGACAAACTGGGCAAAGAGATCGACGTGGTCACCATCAGCACGCCCGACCACACGCACGCTGTCGCCACCATGACGGCGATGAAGCTGGGCAAGCACGTGTACACGCAGAAGCCTCTGACGCACGACGTGTTCGAGGCTCGCGCCCTGACCGAGGCGGCTGCCAAGTACAAGGTAGTGACCCAGATGGGCAACCAGGGCTCGGCGTTACCCGGCCTGCGTCAGGCGGTTGAGGTTGTGCAGTCTGGTGCGATCGGCCCGGTGCGCGAAGTGCACGTGTGGACGAATCGGCCGGTCTGGCCGCAGGGTGGCGCTGCCTTGCTGCGTCTGCGAAGCGTGCACAACGCACTGCTGACCGACGAGTCGGCCAAGGTCGAGGTGCCCAATGATCTGAAGTGGGACCTGTGGCTGGGCACGGCACCGTATCGGCCTTACTCGGACAGCATCGAGAAGGACAAGCGCGGTTATGTGCCGTTCCACTGGCGTGGCTGGCTGGACTTCGGCACGGGTGCTCTTGGCGACATGGCCTGCCATACAGCGAACATGGCCTTCAGGGCTTGCAAGCTGGGTTATCCGACCAGCGTCGAGGCTGAGATGTCGGAGTGGAACGGCCAGACCTACCCGACGTGGAGTGTGATTCGCTACGAGTTCCCGGCTCGCGAGGGCCTGCCTCCGCTGAAGTGGACCTGGTACGACGGCGGCGCGGACAAGCCGGCCTGGGTCAACAAGAAGCTGAAGGAACTGGCTCACGGCAAGGACATCCCGGGCAGCGGTTCGCTGCTGATCGGCGAGAAGGGCACGTTGTTCTCCCCGAACGACTACGGTGCTGCGTATGTGCTGTTGCCGGAGAAGGATTTTGAAGGCTACAAGCCGCCGACGCCGACGATTCCGCGAGCTCCGGAGGACAGCAACTACAAGGAGTGGGTGGACGCGTGCAAGGCCAACACGCCCGAGGCGTGCTACTCGCGGTTCGAGATCGCCGGGCCTTTGACCGAGACCGTGGTGCTCGGCACTGTGGCCATGCGGGCCGGCAAGCGCATCGAGTGGGATGGCCCGAACATGAAGATCACGAACATCCCCGAAGCCAACGCGTTGCTCCGTCGCGAGTATCGCAAGGGATGGGAGCTGTAATACCCATCCGGGTATTGTTGAGCGCGGCGATGTGCCCATAAGTCTATTACGCACGCTTTTTGGGACGCCGCGGCGGGCACGAGTTTCAAATGTAATCGGTATAAGACGTATTCGTGTCCGATTGCGAATAGCTCTAAAAACTCAGCAAATGCGAACAGCCCGGCAGGTTTTCTGTCGGGCTGTTTGTTTTGCACGCATGGACAGAATACCCCAGGGTGCGCTGCGCGACCCTGGGCTTTCTTAACTGCTCTGGTTCTTGAACTGCTCTAGTTCTAAGCCGCTCTTATTTTGCCGGGTGGGTTGTTGGGCTGCGCATGTGCTGGACGAACTGGCGGATTTGCTCTTGTCGCATGGCGTTGATCTCGGGGGGGAGATCCTGCTCGCGGATGAAGAAGCCGTAGGAGGTCCCGTTGGGGCCGGGGATGGTGATCTGGCCGACGACGGGGTTTCTGGAAGCTTGCGTACCGGTGGAGGTAGTTTGCGCCGAGGGATCGCCGGTTGCGGAGAAGGCGCTGGCGGTGATGCGGATTCCGTCGGGCTCGACGAAATAGCCGAGGCCGGTTTTGCCGGCGATGAGTTCCAGCGCCTGGCGGATACTGACGTTTTCGACGGTCAACCAGAAACGTTCAGACTGCGACGTGGGCAGAGAGGAGAGCACGCCGGGCTCCATCTTGAGCAGTACGCCGGCGCGGTCGGCCAAGTCGAGGAGCACGTCCTTGAGTGCGACCTCGTTGTACTGGGCGGAGACGACTCGCTGCAGTTGCTGTTCTACCTGTCGCGTGCGGGTGCAGAAGGAGATGGTCTGGCCGCCTTCGGGATGCCAGACCCAGCCATACTGTCGGCTGGCACATTCGAGCACATCAGCGGCGTTGCCTGAGCCGACGGCGCCGGCCAAGTCGTAGACCTTCTTGCGATTGGCCTCGGCATCGCCGGTCATATCCTGGAACTGGAATTTCAAGGAGTCGGCCAGTTTGTTGCTCCAGCGTGTGCTGTAGAGCTTTTCGATGAGGGCGACTTCGTCCCAGGTTGCGCGGCGGCAGATGCGCAGGAGAGCGGGCCGAGGTTCGATGATCAGCTCGCCGTCGATCAACTCGTAGGTGCAGGCCAGCGGCCGGAGCAGTGCGGCGAGGCTCTGTTTGAGTGGCTGATTCTCGATGCGGGCCGAGACGATGGTCTTGCTGCCGTAGGGCAGGCAACTGAGGGTGAAGCGGTCGAACTTGATGGGGACGCCGGTCTTCTCGGAGAGCAGGCGCACGGCGTCGGTGATGGGCACTTCGTTGATCTTCAAGCTGGTGGGCTGTTCGAGGGCCTGGACCACGAGGATTTCTTTTTCGTCGTCGCCTTGTTCGGCTGGCTGGAGGGTGGAGGAAGGCGGGTTCACGAAAGCAGGGCTGGTCAGTTGGGCCGAAGGTTTGGGGGCTGGCTTGGTGGCTGCTTTGTTTGCGGCTGCCTTGTTTCCAGCCAAAGCCGTTGAGGTGGTCGTCGCAAGTGCGACGCCACAGGCTAGCAGGACGATGGAACGGCGGTTGGCTTTTTCACGCAGCATCAAGAACTCCAGCGGACTCTATCGTCGGTTACATTGGGGCGGCGTCCAGGAAGTCGCCGTCCAACCCGCCCGAACTGGCGCGGTTCACCGGTCTGGCGGAGGCGAAGAAGACCTTCTTCGCCGGCCGGCTGGCGGACTCTTCATCCACCTGGCGAATGGCGTCGGCCAGTTCGGTGGAGCGGGCAAAATTGACCTGCATGCTCTGCGAATCGGCCGGCTTGTCGAGTCGGCCGTAGGCCACTTCCAGCGAGCCTGAAGCAGTGGCAGGAGTCCGGCGGGCGAACTCCACCCGATTATCGTTCAGGTCGGCTCCGCTATCATCGGTGTCCGGGCCGTTCAAGGCAACAGGGCCGACAGGTGGGATGGCATCGCGGCCGGGCCGGAGGCTCAGCGGTTGCAGCCAAACCACGAGTGCGAGGGCTGCGGCGGCGGCCAGCGGCGCGGCCAATCGTAGCCAGGCCGGGAAGCGCACGGTCCGCTCGGTGGCAGGGGATTCGGCATCGACCTTGTCCATGAGCTGTCGATGGAATTGCGAGTAGTTCACCTCGGGTTGCGCGGCACGCTTGGCCTTGAGTACGGCGTCGAGGCGGCTGTACTCGTCGTGGCGTTGCTGGAGAGCGGGCTCGTTCTCGAGCCGCTGCTGGAGTTCCTGTTGTTCGCCGGCAAGCAGATCACCGTCGAGCGAACGGCTGATGAGCAGTTCGTCGGCCTCGCCGATCGCGGGAGTCTCATGCAGCCGCTGCATCAGTTTTGCGTGGAAGCCTTCCAGTTGAACGGCGGGTTTGGTTGTTCGACGGGCCTGCAGGGCAGCGTTGAGTCTGACGAGTTCGTCGTAGCAGGCGCGCAGATTGGGTTCGCTCTCCAGCCGGTGGCGAAGAGCGGTGGCCTGATCCTCCGGCAGGTCGTTGTCGAGCAGGAGGCTCAGGAGGTATTCGTCGTGTTCACTTATGTTGCGAATCATGATGTTTCGCCATCCGCCGTTGGATCAGCCGGTCAACAAATCGCCGAGATGTTCCCGCAGTCGCTTTCGGCCTTGAAAGACGTACCATTTAACGTTTTCCAGGCTGCAACCGAGCATGGCTGCGATGTCCTTCTGAGGCCAGCCCTCTATGGTAAACAGAACCAGGGCCAGTCTCTGTTTTTCCGGCAAGCGCTGCAGGGCGGCATCGATGGCTTCGCCCAATTCGTGTCCCTCGGCCGAATGATCTGGCCCCGTTTCAGCGGTGGCGGGCTCTCCGTCGGTGGCCCGCACGCCTTCCGGTCCCCATTGCTCTTCGAGGGTGACCGTCATGGCTGACTTTCGCGAACGGCGTGCGTTCAGCGAGAGGTTGCTGACGATCCGCAAGAGCCAGGGACCAAACCGGCTGGGCTCCTTGAGGCTATCGAGCGAGCGGTAAGCTCGCAACAGGGCCTCTTGAGCCACCTCCATCGCATCGTCGCTGTTCCCCAGAAGTCGGTATGCCGTCGCGATCGCTGGTCGCTCGTAGGCTCGGGCGAGATGCCCGAAGGCCTCCGGCTGGCCATCCCGAGCGGCGGCAACCCAGGCCGCGTCCCGTGCGCCCGTCTCATCGGTGAAGAGCGGTCGATTGGGATGGTCCATAGGTATAGACACCGGGAGAATAAAACGGTTAGATGAAAAGCTACCAGCTGTTAGCTCTTAGCTATTAGCTGTTAGCCAGAGAAGAATCCTGGCTTGGCAGCACTTTGTCAATCTGCCTCAAGGAGTCACGGCGGCTTATGCAAGATATCGGGCGGGTGGGGCTCGGTCAACCAGTGATTTCGGAAGCTACAACCTGTGGTAGCCCTGCCCGTTTGTGAATAGGTCTGGCTTTGTAGGTTTATGCACATGAAGAAGTTAGAAACGGTTCAGCAGGTTCGCGAGTACCTTGTTCCGCTCCGAAAATCAGGTCGAACTGTGGGCCTGGTGCCGACCATGGGGGCGTTGCACGAGGGGCATCTGTCGCTGATTCGGCAGGCTCGGGGGGAGTGCGGCGTGGTGGTGGTGTCGATCTTTGTGAATCCGACGCAGTTCGGGCCTAACGAGGATTTCGCGGCCTATCCGCGGCCGTTGGAGGCGGATCTGGCGGCGTGTGCGGCCGAGGGGGTGGATGCGGTGTTCTTTCCGCCGGTGGATCAAATGTACAGTCGCACTGCAGCGACGACGGTCTCGGTGGCGAGACTGACTGAGGGGCTTTGCGGGGCGCATCGGCCGGGGCACTTTACGGGCGTGACCACGGTGGTGGCCAAGCTGTTCAACGTCGTGCAGCCGGACCGGGCGTACTTTGGGCAGAAGGACGCCCAGCAGTCGATTGTGCTTCGCAAGATGGTGGCGGATCTGCTGTGGCCGATCGAGATGGTCATCTGCCCCATCATCCGCGAGTCGGACGGTCTGGCGA
>JBJKSL010000510.1:0-4074 GCA_046704145.1 Phycisphaerae bacterium | reverse complement strand
GCTTCCGTGCCGCTGGCCGAGAACGATCTGGCAGCCGTGCGACGGGCGATGTAAGCCTCGCTTGCTTCTGCTGACGCGGCTTGCAGATGCCTGGCAGTACAGGTGGAAGTGCCCAGCGATTCCGTCCGCACGGCGGCACCGGCGAGCCCGGCCCCGGCCAGCGCTCCCGCCGTGATGGCAGTGGCGCCCGCCAATCAACCTGCAGTTGATCCGCCTTGTTCGACGCGAACCGGCGAGCTTACCTTCATGGATAACACCGTGCAGACCGCCTCGGGAACCGTGAAGTTCCGAGCCACCGTGCCCAATGCCGACGATTACTTCTGGCCCGGCCAGTTCGTGAACGTCAGGCTGGTGCTTTCCATCGATCGCGGCGCGGTGCTTATCCCCGCCGAAGCTCAGCAGCTCGGCCAGCAGGGCCCCTATGTGTACGTGATTGGTGCAGACGACGTGGCCCAGATGCGGCCGATCGTTCTCGGCCAGCGGCACGGAAGCTCCGTCGTGGTGCTCAAGGGCCTGAAGGCCGGTGAGCGAGTGGTCACCACCGGTCACGGAACAGTCATGCCGACCGCCAAGGTCCAGGTGATTGAACCAGGTGGGCCGAAGGGTGCGGGCGGGCCGCCCGGCATGCAAGCCTCCGCTCAACCGAAACATTAATGAGCCTGGGAGTACGTTAACTTTTTCAGAGCCGGGGTCGACCCGGTGAGATTGTTCCACAAATTGCGTTCATTGGGCACCGGGTTCGCAGAACTCCGCTCTGTATCGAGATCCTACCGTGACTATCTCTGAACGATTCATCCGTCGACCGGTTATGACCGCGGTGCTGACCGCCTCGGCCATTCTGTTCGGTGTCCTGGCCTACTTCGCACTGCCGGTTAACGACCTGCCCGCAGTGGACTATCCGGTGATTCAGGTGAGCGTCGGCTATCCGGGCTCGAATCCTGAAACAGTGGCGGCCAGCATCGCCACGCCGCTCGAGCGGCAGTTTATGCAGATTCCGGGCCTGGAGCTTGTTACCAGTAAGAGCAGCCAGGGTTACTGCAGTATGACCCTGCAGTTTGCGCTCTCTAAAGGCCTGGACGCGGCGGCGACCGACGTGCAGGCCGCCATCAGCCGCGCCAGCGGAAGCCTGCCCTTCGACCTGCCCGCCCCGCCGACATTCACCAAAACAAACCCCAACGATCAGCCCATCCTCTACATTGCGATGGCAAGCGACGGGCTCACTCAGGGGCAATTATATGACCTTGCGAACACGCAGGTCGGCCAGCGGATCAGCATCCTCAGCGGTGTGAGCCAGGTGATGATCTACGGCACGAAAACCGCCATACGCATTAAGGCCGATCCCTCGGCACTGGCGGCTCGCGGCATGTCCGTCGAGGATCTCGCCGCGGCCATCAGGCAGGGCACCAGCTACCAGGGAGCGGGTCAGTTCGACGGGCCAAACCGAACCTTCCTCCTGCGGCCCCAGGGACAACTCGCCACCGCGGAAGACTACAACAACCTGATCGTGGGAGTGCGCGACAAGTCACCAATTTATCTCAAGGACGTAGCCACGGCGACAGATTCGGTCGAGGATGAACGCACCAGCATGCGCATGTGGGTACGACCGGAAGTGGGCGAGAAGTACGGCCTGCACAACGGCCAGGTGCCCAAATCAGTGGTGGTCGTCGCTGTACTCCGTCAGGCCGGCTCCAACGCTGTTGAAGTGGTGAACTCCATCAAGCAGCAGTTGCCTTCGATCCAAAGACAGTTGCCCAGTTCCGTCTATGTCGTGCCCATGTACGACCGTTCGGCCACCATCGTTCGCAGCATCAACGATGTGAAAGAGACGCTCTTCATCGCGTTCATTCTGGTTGTGATCGTAATCTACATGTTCCTGGGCCGCGCTACTGACACGCTGATCCCGGTGGTGGCCTTGCCCATGTCGTTGCTGCTCACCTTTGTCGTGATGCGAGCACTGGACTACAGCCTGGACAAACTCTCGCTGATGGCTTTGTCATTGGCCATCGGCTTTTTGGTCGATGACGCCATCGTGTTCCTCGAGAACACCGTCCGCCGCATGGAGCAGTACAACGAATCCCCCTTCCATGCGTCCATCAACAGCGCCAAGGAAATCAGCTTCACGATCATGTCCATGACGCTCTCGCTGGCGGCGGTATTCCTGCCCCTGGTGGCCATGAGCGGACACATGGGCCGCATCTTCCGCGAGTTCGCGGTGACCATAGTGGTGTCCATCGTCGCCAGCGGCGTGGTTTCGTTGACCCTGACGCCGCTGATGTGTGCCCGCACGCTGGGCCGGCGCGGCCACGGCGTGCGCAGGACTCTTGTGGAACGCGCGATCGGCGGCATCGAAAAGCTCGTGCTCGGCGCGTATGGCCGCGTGCTATGGTTCTTCCTGCGGCATCGCTGGATTTCGCTCGGCGTTCTAGTCGCTTGCGTGTACGGCACGGTGCACCTGTTCCAAGTATTGCCGCGATCGTTTCTGCCGGTGGGCGACAGCTCCTTTATCCGCGGAGCACTGATCGCCCCAGAGGGCACCTCGCCAGAGGCGATGCAGCAAATCCAGGCCCGGGCCGAAGCCATGATGCATCAGGACCCGGCCATCGACATGACCTTCACGGTCAGCGGCGTGAGCCGGTTCCTGCCCACCAATTTCGCGTTCGCTCTGGCGTTCCTCAAGGATCGGGCTGTGCGGCCGCCTATCGAGGCAGTCGTCGGCAAGTTGCGCGGGATGATCGCCATGGCCAATCCCGGCGTACAAGCCGGTATCCAACCCGATCCCGTGCTTCGAATTTCGACGGGGGCCAGCGCTACTCAGATGGGGCAGTTCCAGTACACCATCTCGGGTATTGATCCGAAAGAGGTCTATCAGTCGAGTCAGGCGCTGTTGGGCCAGTTGAAACAGCAGAGCGGCAAGCTCTTCATGTTTATCATGTCCGACCTGTTTCTCAACACGCCGAACCTCAAGATCAACATCCTGCGCGACAAGGCGTCCAGCTATGGCGTGTCCGCCAGTAGCATCGAGTCCCTGCTACGTAACGCCTATAGCCAGAACTATATCTACCTGATCAAGAAGGCCGAGGACCAATATCAGGTCATCCTTGAGGTCAAGGACACCGATCGCAAGCACCCGGAGGATCTCGGCCGACTCTACGTGCGCAGCGATGATGGCAAGACTCTCGTGCCGCTGTCAGCCGTGGCTACCTGGGAGCCCATGGTCGGCCCGGCTGCGGTCAATCACCTGAACCAGTTCACCAGCGTGACCCTTAGCTTCAACGTCATGCCCGGCGTACCCACTGGAACGGCCATCAAGTTCGTCGAGGACACCGCTCACAAGGTGCTGCCGCCGACCTTACGAGGCAGCCTCATGGGTGAGGCCTTGACCTTCCGCGAGATGATGAACAGCCTGCCGATCCTGATCGCAATGGCCGTGTTCGTGATGTACGTGATCCTCGCGATTCTCTACGAAAGCTATCTGCATCCGATCACCGTGCTGTCCACGTTGCTGCCGGCCACGGTGGGAGGACTGTTGACCCTGTGGCTGTTCGGAGCCGATATCTCTCTGTACTCATTTGTCGGCCTGATCATGCTCATGGGCATCGTCAAGAAGAACGGCATCATGATCGTGGACTTCGCCATCCAGCGTGTTGCCGCGGGCGAAACGGCCGAGAAGGCCATCCACGATGCGAGCATGGACCGCTTCCGCCCGATCATGATGACCACCATGGCCGCAATCATGGGTGCAGTGCCCATCGCCCTGGGCTGGGGAGCCGACGGAGCGAGTCGCCAGCCGCTTGGACTGGTCATTGTCGGCGGCCTGTTGGTCAGCCAGTTGATCACGCTGTTTGTAACTCCGGTGATTTACCTCTACCTCGAGTTCCTGCAGGAGAAGGTGCTCAACCGCGTGCCGTTCCTCACCGCCCACTATGAAGGCCACGCGCACGCCGAAGTGCCGATGTAATGCACTAGGAGACCGTCCGAGTAATCGATGTTGACAGCCATGATAGAATGCGGCGGTAGCTGAGGAAGGACCTTTTTCACGCCGAGGCTCAAGGATGAGCAAGACTTACCGCCCCT
>JBJKSL010000509.1:0-3795 GCA_046704145.1 Phycisphaerae bacterium | reverse complement strand
GGTTGAACCAGTAGTAGTGCAGGTTGACCGACTCGAACATGCCCGTGTCGAGAGCCTGAATGATGGTTTCCGTCTGCCCATGCGTGGAGAAGCCCACGTGCCGCACGGTACCGGCGTCCACCAGCTTGCGGACCGCCCGCCAGGTCCCCTGCTCGTTGACCGCCTGCCGAAAAGTCTCGGCGTTGTTGATGCCGTGGATGTCCAGATTGTCGAGCACGTCGATGCCGATGTACTTCATCGACGTCTCAAAGGCCTGCATGAACTCGTCGTAGGTTTCCTTGGGGTTGACCTTGGTGGTGACGAAGACCTTGCTCCGATCGATGCCCTTCAGAGCCCGCCCAAGCAGTTCCTCGCTCGTGCCGTAGCCTCTGGCCGTCTCCAGATGGTTGATGCCCAGTTCCACCGCCCGCTGAACGAGCCGATCGGCGTTGTCCTGATCGTGGCCCATGTAACGCATGAGCCCCAGCGAAAAAACTGACAATTCCAGCCCCGTTTTGCCAAACCGACGATACTGCATCGAAAGCACCCATAACAGACAATTTGATTGATTTCTTCCAAGACAATCTTGCGGATACTCGCGCCAACTGTATCTTACCCGGATTGCTCGGCCGCGTCGCGTGCACGCAAGTTCGGGGGCCGCATGCACCGGGTGTGGCAAGAAAAAAGTGGCACAGCCGCCCTCGGCTGTGTTTGCAAAGCGGAAATCCCCAGCCGAGGGCGGCTGGGCTACGATGTGCCAAAGAAACTAGCCATACCGCATTGCATCGGCTAGGGCGTCTCGCGGCTGGTGCGCTTGCTTCAATGGCCCCAAACGCCTAACTTACGCCTATGCTCGCGCTGCCCCGATACGGATCATGGGGCAGCCAATGCACGGCAATACGTGATGTCAGCAGAAAAGACCAAGGAGCCGCCCGCGTCTCCGACCGATTCAAACACCCCTTCTCCGGCCGAATCCGGAGCACACGCTCACGCGCCGGCCAAAACTACGTCCCATTCTCAAGCCGGCCTGCTGGCCCTCTCGCTCGGTGCACTCGGGATCGTCTACGGCGACATTGGAACCTCGCCTCTGTATGCGTTGAAGGAGTGCTTCGTCTCACGCGACGGCGTAACCCCAGAGCCGCAGAATGTGCTGGGCTTACTCTCGCTGTTTTTCTGGACCCTGACCCTGGTAGTGGTCATCAAGTACATAAACTTCGTTCTGCGAGCAGATAACCGTGGCGAGGGCGGAATTCTCTCGCTGATGGCTCTGGCCGTGCCCCCCCACGCCGGCCGGGCGGCCCTCTGGTCGCGTCGCGGGATCGCAATCGGTCTCGGCCTGTTCGGAGCGTCGCTGCTGTTTGCCGACGGAATGATCACCCCGGCCATCTCGGTGCTCAGTGCGGTCGAGGGCCTCGAAGTCGAGTCGTCCTTCTTCGCCCCGTATGTCATTCCCATCACGCTGGTCATCCTCATAGGCCTGTTCATGGTCCAGCGACACGGTACCGGCTTTATCGGCGGCCTCTTCGGTCCTGCCATGATCGTGTGGTTCGTCACCATCGGTACCCTCGGCATCATCTGGATCGTGCGCGAACCCATCGTCCTTACAGCGATTAATCCGCTATATGCGATCAAGTTCTTCCTCACGCACGGCTTCCATGGGTTCCTCATCCTCGGAGCGGTGGTGTTGTGCATTACAGGGACGGAAGCACTCTACGCCGACCTCGGCCATTTTGGCCGCAACCCCATTCGCCTCGCGTGGTACTCCCTCGTCTTCCCCGCATTGCTGCTGAACTATTTCGGACAAGGCGGGATCGTCATCCGCATGGGCGCCGAGGCAGCCAAGAACCCGTTCTATATGCTCGGCATGGGCTGGATGCATTACCCCTTGGTGATCATCGCAACCATCGCCACCGTCATCGCCTCGCAGGCCTTGATCTCCGGAGCCTTCTCACTGACGCAACAGGCCACCCAGCTCGGCTACTCACCGCGCGTCACCGTGGTGCACACCTCACGCAAAACCATCGGCCAGATTTACGTACCTGAGGTGAATACCTGGTTGATGATCGCCTGCTGCGGGTTGGTGCTCGCCTTCCAACGCTCAACCAACCTGGCTGCCGCGTACGGCATCGCCGTGATGGGCACCATGACCATTACCTCCCTGCTGTTCTTCGAAGTGGCTCGCCGGCAGTGGGGATGGAGCCGGAAAAAGGCCGGCTCGCTGACCGCAGGTTTCCTGGTGATCGACATCATCTTCCTCTTCTCCAACATCACCAAGCTGTTCCACGGCGGATGGTTCCCCATCGTGGTGGCCTTGATGTTCTTCGCCGTCATGAGCACGTGGAAGACCGGCCGTGCACTGGTCGGAGCGCGACTGGCCAAGGTCTGCCTGCCGCTGAACACCTTCCTCGAGAGCCTGGCCCGCGGACAAAAGCCCGTACGCGTACCGGGAACTGCCGTCTTCATGAGTTCCAATCCCGACGGCACGCCCGTCGTGCTCATGCATCATTTCAAACATAACAAGGTGCTGCACGAACGCGTGGTGCTGCTGTCCGTGGCCACCGAAGAGGTACCGACCGTGCCGGCTCGCGACCGCGTCAAGGTACGCGACCTCGGCCAGGGCTTCTTTCAGGTGACCGCATTCTACGGCTTCATGCAGGCCCCCAGCGTGAAGGACGTTTTCCACGCGTGCGAGTCCGCTGACTTGAAGGTCGACCCCATGCAGGCCAGCTTCTATCTCGGACGCGAGACGCTCCTAGTAACCAGGCGGCCCGGCATGTCACCATGGCGTAAAAAGCTGTTCAGCGTACTCTCGCGAAATGCTCTTTCAGCAGTGGCCTACTTCGACATCGCCCCCAACCGAGTAGTCGAACTCGGCACCCAAATCGAACTCTGAAAATGCCCCCCGTGCCGCCACTCAATATGCTCTTCCAATAGCTGCTGCGACGATCTGCAACAAGACATCTTCCTCGACAGGCTTGACCAAGTGCTGGGCAAACCCCGCATCAAGGCTGGTACGCACGTGATGCGCATCTGAATAGCCGCTCATGGCGATGGCCTTCGGCGCCGGCCGGCCGTTCGCCCGTTCGCGCACGTAAGCCGGTATGCAAGTGCCATCGCCATCGGGCAGACTCAGATCGCTAAGCACCAGATCGAAACGCTCAGCCTCCATGAAGGCCCGCGCCTCGGCGATCGACGACGCCACCTTCACACGATACTGCTCAGCCTGCAGCAGCAGCCGAATCAGCTCGGCAATATCCTCGCAATCTTCAATCAGCAGAATGCGTGCCCCATCCATCCCAGGCATACTCCCAAGAGACATCCTCCTTACCGCAAGACACCGAGGAAGTGGCCGCAGAACAGAAGGCGACTATTATAAGGATGCCCGGAACGTTGCGGCCAGTAATAACACCGATATTGCCTGCGAGCGCCGCCTGAGTAGCCGCTAAGGCTGTCCGCCATGCAGAGACAGACGACGCACAGGGCACAGGCAGAATTCAGCTAGAATTCAGCGGGTACCCGCACACTATGGCACTGCTTCAAGGAGAGAACATGATCCCGACAAAAATCCAATCCGCCCTCAACGAACAGATTCGCAACGAATTGGCCTCAGCCTACCTGTATCTGTCCATGTCGGCCCACCTCGAGAACCAGAGCCTACCCGGCGCCGCCCACTGGATGCGCGAACAGTACAAGGAGGAACTCGACCATGCCGCCAAGCTGTTCGACCTCATCAACGCACGCAACGGCCGCGTCATCCTCGAAGCTATCGACAAGCCGCAGACCGACTTCGGCTCGCTGAAGGACACCTTCCAGACC
>JBJKSL010000508.1:0-3588 GCA_046704145.1 Phycisphaerae bacterium | reverse complement strand
AAGAAGTTCTCGAACTCGCCTGGCCCTACCTACCCGTCAACGGAGCCCTCGGCGAAATGGTGCTTAGTATCGGGAAAGCGGCCTGGATGGCCAAGAACGGCGCCGATGGCATCATCGACATCAGCCCCTTCACCTGCATGAACGGCATCATCTGCGAGGCGGTCTATCCCGCGCTCAGCGCCGCCCATGATGACATACCCATCCGCGTCTGTTACTTCGACGGCGTCAACACCAACCTGGACCGGGATCTTGAGATATTCCTCGACCTGGCCCGCGCATATCAGAAGCGCAAACCGCATCAACGCGAGTACCCGGCGTATTTCAAGTAGTTGCGGGATTCAGTTCGACCGGTATACACTCGAATCACCAGGGCGTGTATACGGTTGTCTCGGCGTTCTCCAGATTCGCTATCGACACGCTCTGTGCGGGCACTGAGTGGCCTTTATAAGTTATGGTTGTGCCGCCGAAATTCGCGACCACTCCCACCCGATCGGCGAACACCGTCCGCTGCACGAGCCGATCTTGGCTCAGCCACTCGAAGCTGGTCATGGACAGCAACGCAATCTGCCGATGTAAAGGCGAGAACACCGCGTAGTGCTCCTTGATCTCGTCCTTTCGCTCCGCAAATTCCTGCATGTTCATGTGATACAAAGGCGGCACGCCATACAGCAGTTCCAGCAACTCCCGCGTACGCACCAGATCCTTGAATTTCAGGCTGCCGAAGCCCCACTGGTGCGTGGCTACGACTGAATCGTGAAAGACCGTCTCGTACAACGGCAGCCTGTAGCGCGGATCGAAGTAGAAATCGCGATACTTGTCCTTGATGGCCACGGACTTGAAGAACACGGCCGGCCCATCCGGTGGATAGTATGCTCCCAGATAGTAAGGCGACTTACGATCCTTCATGTCCGGATCGCCCCAGCCGAAGCCGGGCGTCATCATCCCGTGGGCAAAATGAATGGTCGACGCAGCATACGCCGAGCCACCTTCCGAGCCAATCACCACGTGAAATTCATCCCGGATCCAGGCCATCCGCTCCAGCCGCGCACGCATGTCCTGTTCCTGCGTCGCTGGATGCGCGGCCGAGTAATCGTCGAACAACTCGCCAAAGGCATCGCAATCGACGAACAGCGAGTTGGGGGACATCTCCCGCATGAGCGACGACACGCGTTTTTCCACGTAAGGCCGCGCTGCGATCGCGCTTAGAATGTATCCCTTCTGCTTGAAGCCTCGCCGCTTCTTTCCGTCCGCACCGACCACCGCGCCGGTCTTGTACAGTTCCGCCCCGAACTGGGCCGACTCCCAGGTGTCGGCCTCGTCCGGCGAGTGGATGCTATGATACGAATCGTAGGGCCCAACCAGGTATCCCAGCCGCTTGGCCTCCTTCACCACCTCCGGATGCAGACGCAGACTTCTGTACCCATCCACCCCCAGCCACAGGCGATCGAAGCCGTTATCTGCAAACGCGTATAGCATCTTCACGGAGATACCATCGCCCCACGTCTCCACCGGCTTGAGTAAAGACGTGAAGGCGGCATACAGCGCCGCACAGTTTCCCGACGGATCTGAGTTGGAACTCCTTCTGGTTTTGCGTTTCGGGCCTGCCTGCAAGTCGCTCCGCTCCAACAGGCGACTCAACTCCTCAGCAATCCGCCCTGTCGTATACTCGTCCACCCACTGCGCCGACGGTAACTTGGCCACCATCTCGCGGACCTCGGGGCTCATCAACTCCCAGAGCCGTGCCCCTATCGATCCGCCGCCGGCCTCCGCCTGCTCGTGAAGCTGCCGTGCGAACGCCTTCCAGTCGGACACGTCGTATCGCGAGATCGACCCGCTGCCCCACAGATAGACATGCGCCGCTCCTGCCAGCTTAGCCGCCTCAGGCGTCTGCTCTATCTTCTCTCGCATGCTGACGAACTGCCTGGTTTCGAGCAGCCACCGCCGAAACTCACGAGCGGGCTCCACCGGTGATGCTGCTCCCAGGCACACTCGCACGCCCCACTCGCCGACCTTGTGATTCCGCGTGACCTCATGCACCAGCCTTGCCGCCAGCCGTTTGCCGTCTTCCCGGAACGTCAACTCGTTGTTGAACTGGTTGGTCAGTATGTACGTGAGGCAGTGCCGCTTATAGTCAATCCCCACGAACGGCATGGACAGATCCGCCGTCGTGTTCATAGGCCCATGCTCGACGAGAAATGCAATATGCGAAGCGCTGCCGGCTGGAATGTACAGCCCTTCGAACATCGGCAGCACGTACCCTGCTACCCCCGCGGCCGGCACAAACTCGGGCCATGCAAACTTCCCCGGCCTCGAACTGCTAAACTGCACCTCTAGCACACTCTTGGCCAGCGTCATCGACACGTTGACGGCCGCCGACGGCATTCGCCAACTCGCGGACTGCCCCTGCTGCTGGAGCATCGCAACGTCCAGCGGCTCGCTTCTGCCGCCGGAGATCACCATTTCCCCGCCATCCGCAGGCCGCGCAACCACCTGCAGCGTTTCCGGTCGAATCGTTACCGCCCAGGTCGCGTTCTGCAATACCATGGGCTCAGCCGCAAACGCTGCTTGGCCGATGATCCCCGCCATTAGAACAGCCAACGCCCCTCGCCGGTTGCTGCGTGACATGCCATCTCCCATCCGTGGTTTGCGCCTTCCGCCTCTCCCTCGACACGACGGAGCCATTCTCCGGCGCGCCGGCCGTGTTATCAACACCCGCCTCTCAGGGCGTTGCGCAATCCGGATCAATCGCCCCTGTATCGCCCGTCCAGCATCGTTGCAGAACGGCGAAGTCGGCCATATCCACGTCGCCGCTGCTGTCCTGGTCCAGATTGGCGTCGGTACACTCCGGCTGCAGTTGAGCTATGGCAGGGCCCAGGGCGCAGGCTATCAGATGGTCGAGGTCGCCCTGGTCAACAAAGCAGTCGCTGTTGAAATCGGCAGCAAAGTCTCCGTAGGCGGTCTCGTCCGCTCCGATATCTACACGGCAACGCTGAACTCGCGGCTCGCCGTCCATATCGGTCTGGCCGAGATAGTCAGCAGGCTCGCCACGATTGATGCACCACGATGTTGACTGCAGATGAAGGTCGTTATCCTGCCACGTGGCCGGATCGTTATCGAGGCCGTTGTCATCGACGAAATCAGGATCTGTGGCGCGATTATGATTGCCGGCGTACGCGGTTAGCCCTTGAATGCAGCCGTACGAAACGCTTGGCGTGCCCGCGCCAACGCTCAGTTGGGCGGATTCGCCGCTTCCGCCGGCATCACTGTTGCCCCATAGAATGCAACTGCCGACAACTACGCTGCTTTCGGCCGCCATGTTTATGCCGCCGCCTTGAAAGGCAGAGTTGTGTACCAGCGTGCAATTCTTCAATGCAGGCTTGGCCTGTGCAGCGGCCCGGACCGCTCCACCGTAAAGGCCGGCGTGATTGGCGTCGCACACACAGTTGAGCAGTTGCGGCGTATGGCTGCCGTCGAAGCTCTCGCAGTACACGCCACCGCCACTCGCCGAAGCCTGGTTAGCATAGAAGAGGCAATTGCTGACCTGCGGCTGGCTGTTGAGGATGTCCAAGCCGCCGCCGATATCATGGG
>JBJKSL010000507.1:0-4637 GCA_046704145.1 Phycisphaerae bacterium | reverse complement strand
CTCGTTGGGTGTCCAACCGCGAGCGGAGCTCTGGCGGCAGTATGCTGACAATAATTCGACGCGAGGCCTCGTCGGTCAGCGGGGCGGGCGCAGCGGCCAGCAACTCGCCGTGTACGCGCAAGGTTGGTGCATGCCCGACCGCCAGGTGCAGGTCGGAAGCCTCCCTCGCCACGCCGGCATCGATCAACGCAAGTAATTCAGGATCGCAGGTACTCACGGCAAATGATATGCCCCAAGGCCCCGGCTGGTTGCAGCAAAACCGCTCTACGGCATGCGCCGTTTTTGGGGGGGGCGGTGAAGTGGCCGCATTTCCGAGGTGTTCAGCCACTTCTTACGCTACACAAAGACTTAGATTGCCCTAAACGCTTTCTTTGGACGGCTGAACCGCTTCGTAGACGCGTAAACAGTCGGCCAGAAACTCTGCCAAACGCTCCAGCGGCCAGACCGTGGTGGCGTCGCTTTTGGCTTTATCGGGCTGATCGTGCACTTCCAGGAACAGCGCGCATGCCCCGGCCGCGATCGCCGCTTTCGCCAGCAGGGGGGCCATTTCTCGCCGGCCACCGGTGATGTCCCCGGCCATTCCCGGCATCTGGCAGGAGTGCGTCGCGTCGAACACCACCGGCGCGTACTGGGCCATCCGGGGGATCGAGGTCATGTCGTTGACGAGTTGGCCGTAGCCGAAAAACGTCCCGCGTTCGGTCAGCAGGACCTGCTCGTTGCCCACCTCGTGGATTTTGTCCACGGCCAGCCGCATCTCGTCCGGCGACATGAACTGCCCCTTCTTGACGTTCACCGGCCGATGCGTCTGCGCCGCGGCCACGACCAGATCGGTCTGGCGGCAGAGGAATGCAGGGACTTGCAGCATGTCCAGCACCTGGGCGGCAGGGTCGGCGTGTCCGGGGTCGTGAATGTCGGATACGACCGGCAAGTCAAGCGACATATGTACGTCAGAAAGGATGGCCAGACCTGCGTCCAGTCCCGGACCACGAAAACTGCGGATGCTCGAACGATTCGCCTTGTCGTAGCTGGCTTTAAAAACCAGCGGGATCTCCAACTCGTCTGTGATGGCTTTGATGGACTCAGCCATCTGCAGAGTATGATCGCGCGACTCGATAACGCAAGGCCCGGCGATCAAGGCCAGCGGGCATCCCGAACCGATGCGGACGTTACCAACTTTGACGTATGAGGTGGCGGGTGATGAGTCCATGTGCAGCATTGTACCGACGGCTAGATACCTCGCAACTATTCGAGAGTCCGCTTGTCGAGAGCGATGGAAGCCCAGGGCAGGCTTGCCCTGGGCTTTTGTGGGTATACCTAACGTTTGGTCGAACGCGTCCAATCATCTAGCGGCTGGATGGCGAACTCCGCCTTCGCGGCATCCTCTTGCATGGGCACGAACGCCACCGCAATGCGACTCTCACCGGCGCCGGCGTGCGATTGCACCATGAGCTTGCGCGTATTCTTCAGCCGACGTTGGGGTGGCTCCAGTGTGACTTCCTGCACCGTCCACGAGGCGTCCGCGGGCGATAGCAGAACCGCCTGCAGAGACTTGCCCTCGAGCGTCATCGTCGCTCGCTTGCCGTCAACCTTGACCGCAGCCGTGGTGTGTATTCCCCAGACCACGTCGGCAGGTTTAGCCGCCTCAATTTCGTCTTGTACGAGCACTTGGCCGTCACCTCGCAGGGCGATTCCCCGTCGCACGCGCTTGGCCTGTTGGGCGTACCCAGCCGAAAGATCGGCGATGGCGAACGACCGCCTGGCAGTGGTTTCAAAAGCAACGATCGGGGCCGCAGCTTTGGGCTCCTGGTTTTCGCCGTCGATCACCAGGGTGTTCTGCCCCTCAGTCTTGAGGCGGTAGTACGTCCACCGCTGCTTGCCGAAGTAGCCAGGCATGTTGTAGTCGTCCGGCCCAAGCTCGGTCACCCACCTTTGCCCCAGGGCGTCGAGCACGAACGTACCCAGATCGAGATGGCTGTGGTTGGCTTTGTTGTCGCCGCCTTTGAAGCCGACGAATGTGGCGGCGGGATCGTGCCACTTGCTGCGCATGAACACCACATTGATACCATGGAACCAAGCAGCGGTCGGCAGTTTCTCGACATCTTGGCCGCTGCCGCGCGGATCGTACCAGAGCAGTTCAAACGCATCGCCGCCCGGGCTGACCTCGCGCTCGTCAGCCGCATACACCGGCCGATCGAACATGCGGGCAAAGTACATCATCTGCGAAGCGCTGCCTGCACCCGCACCGGCATCAGCATAGTTGAAGGTCAAACCCAACGGTCCGATGAACTGAATTCGAAACAGCCCCGTGTCCGTGAAGCCGGGCGAAGACTTCAGGCCAAAGTCAGTCCCCAATGCAGTGTTCATCGCCGCCCAGTAATAGGCCGTGTATCGCGTGGCATAATTCCAGTATCCCGGTCCCTCGGCCCAACCGCCGTCGGGAGCCAGGTTCGCCATCGCCAGCGGTATGCTCTTGCGAGCATAGTTGACCACCTCGGCCGAAATGGCCGGCTCTTCGTCAGCAATCGCCAGGGCCCCGACGGTCAGCCCGCCGTTGCACACCTGGTTCCAGTTAAACGGTGATGCTGCCCACCAGCCGCCCTTATGATAAACCTTCAGTCCGGGCTTCAGGCCCAACTCTACAATGGCCGTGCGAATGGTACGACGGCTCTCCGGCGACAGAACGTCGTACAGCCAGTCGTAGCCGATCCCCAGGGCGTTGCTCATTTCGGCCGTATCGAGAAAGTGCTTGGGATTCCAATCTGCGAACGCCGCCGCGGTCAGCATCTCCTTTTCGGCACGCACGGCAAAGCGACGGTCGCCTTCGAGCCTATACAACGCTGCCAGCGTACTCACGCGGTCGAGGCACCTACGGCTCTGGGTCAGCAGGCGTGGCCCGATCAGCTTGTGTTCGATCGGAGGCTCGGTGAGCATTTTCAATGCCTCGGCATGAAGCGCATCGCGAATCCTCCGTGCGTTCGCGTCCGTCTTGATCAACTTACGGACACGTGCGACATCCCCATCCAGAACCATCAACCGAGGATGCCCGCTCCGCAAGGTAGACAACACGCTCGTGTCAGATGACTTGCCTGCGTCCGCATCCTTTGCGTTAGTGATACTCGCCGAAACACATACAACGGCAACCGCTGCAACAATAAAACGCCGTAAAGTGCTCATGCTGACTCCCGACTTGCTGACCCTCAAAACGAACTACAAACTACAAACCTCAAATTCCCGCTCTTTCACTTGTACATCAAGTACTTCGCTCTCTTGGCCATGAACTCCTCGCGCCCCGAGTTCCAATACTTGATGATCTCTTCGACGGGCTTTCCTGCGAGGAACATCTTGCGAATCTGATCGGTACCGCAAACCTTGTCGAACATGTCATCCCGCTTGCCGCCGAAGAATTTCTGATCGGGGTACAACCTCTGCGACACGTCCATCGCGCAGAACTGGATGGCCGTAAGATTGACGGCATCGCGGTCGGTGATGTGTACCTGCACACCGCCGTAGGCTTTGTCCTTGTCGCGCATATAGTAGTGCAGCCAAGTCAGCGGCCGGAAGTGCACGCCGGCCAGCCCTTCGGCGTTCATCGCTGCGGCGAACTCCTCCGGCTTCACCCAAGGCCCGCCGGCCAACTCGAACGGTAGCGTGTAACCCACGCCCTCGCTCAGCACCTGCAGTTCGCCCATGATGCCGGTGGCGGCGTAGAACATGGCCGAATCAGCCCGCGGCAAGTGTGGCGACGTTGGCACCCACGGCAGGCCCGTCTCGTCGAACCACATCTCGCGTTTCCAGCCCTTCATAGGGATCACGGTCAGGTCGCATTTGACGCCGTCCTTGAGCCAGCCCTCGCCGTTGACCATCTTGGCCAGTTCGCCACAGGTCATGCCGTAGACGTAGGGGATGGGCAGTTGACCGACGAATGACTGGAATTTCAGGTCCAGCGGCCGCCCCTCGATGCGGTTGCCGGTCAGCGGGTCGGGTCGATCGAGCACGACTACGGGGATGTGCTGCTCGGCCGCCGCCTCCATGGCCAGGGCCATCGTACTGATGAACGTGTATGATCGACTGCCGATGTCCTGAATGTCATAAACCAGTACGTCGATATCCTTGAGCATCTCCGGCGTGGCCTTACGCGTCTTTCCGTAGAGCGAGTACACCGGCAGGCCGGTCTTTGCATCCTTGCTGTCCTGCACGTGGTGGCCGGCGAAGATATCTCCGCGAATGCCATGCTCGGGCCCGTAGAGGGCGACGAGTTTCACCCCGTTGGCCTTATATAGCACGTCGGCGGTGCTCTTGAAGTCGTGCGTGATGCCCGTTGGGTTAGTGATCAGTCCTACCCGCTTGCCCACCAGCGGTTTGCACCCATCAGCCGCCAGCACGTCGATGCCGGTCAGCACCACCGCCTTTGGTGCGGCTTGTGCAACATCAGCCAACGTCAACGCCAGAATGCATGCCCCGATCAGACTGCCGCCGAACCTCATGCCCAACTCCCTTCGATGGTTTTTGCTGTTGAAAGACCAGCAAGACACACGGATCGCAAGAGATCGACTCTCGCATAGTGAATACGAAACCCCGTCCAGGCGTGTATTGTCCCGCTCCTGGCCGGTTTGGCAAGGTTGTGCCGAGAGTCGCGT
>JBJKSL010000506.1:0-3582 GCA_046704145.1 Phycisphaerae bacterium | reverse complement strand
ATCTTCTCGACGATGTACACCATGATCTTGGGCCGGCCGAGTTGGTTCAACACATTCTGGATAGCCCCCCACGAATCGACCAGTGCCTTTTTCGAAACCTTGGCCTTGATCCACACCTTTACCGTACCGCCCCCGACCACCGGCGTGGGGCCTTTTACGATCTGGTAATCGGTGACGATGCCCTCTGCACGAGTGATGATCGTGTCGTGCATGAGCTGGAAGTTCTCGACCTTGCTGTCCGAGAAAATCTCGTTCTTGCCGCCCTTCTCCAGAGCCGCTCTCAGCGCAGCCTTGGTCGCCGCCTCCTTGTCCACCCCCTCACCATCGGCTTCGACCGCCACGACATCATCCGCCTTGGCAACCCCAGCAGGAGCAGCCACCGCAGGCGCTTGCCCCCACGCCCACCCGGCAACCGCCAGTGTCGACAACGCAACCCATACCATCCCTGCACGCGAGAATCCGACTGTCGAAAACATGTCAAACCTCCTGGCCATCATGGCCGTTGCGTGATACCCATCCGGGCAGTGTCATGCGCGACGGTGGAAACATAATCCTTTGCCGACATGTGCCTTAGACCGTTTAACCGTGTGGACCCGGCTTCCAGCGTCCAACCATGTGGGACCGGCTTCCACCGCTAACCACGTGGGACGGGCCGCCACAGTCTAACCATGTGGGACCGGCTTCCAGCCGGTCTGATTTTGGAAACCTCCGTGGCAACATCAGTAAAAGGCATCCACGGCACCGGCGGCCATTGTCCCACAGCCGGGCTGCAGGTCAAGACATGATGTAGAGCTTTGAAGTTCGCTTGCGACAGACTTCACGGAAACCAGTCCGATAGGGGGTGTCACTTCTGAAGCTCGGTTGCCACCTGGCGCAGTATTTTGAGCAGCGCGACGCCAGCGGGAGCAAAGAGTGTGCTGAATTCGAATTTGTGATCGGCTGGTGCAACAACGGACCCGCCTGGGGTGGACCACGGGTATTCGCAATTATCCGGGGAACGACCACCGTCTCTAACCGCTGGATTCAAGAGTTCAATTCTGCGGGCGAGAGGGCGGATCGCCTCCACGACCCAATTGTCGCGAGGCAACCGGCCAGCTTCCCGGCTCATGTACATTCGAACTATGACGGGAAGTTGCTTGGCAACATGGGCATGCGAACGCTGAACTTCTTCGGGACTCGTTCCCGAGGCGATCATCGACGCCTTACAGACTTTCTCGCACGCCATCTGGAGGTAATGAAGTGCGTGGCAGGCCGGCAGCGACTTCTCGCTCGCCAGAACTTCCCTGGCATCAAGGTCTGAGCCTGCCTGTCGTGCAAAGGCCCGCGACCAACTCACGACGTTGCTCCTGCCGCCCGCTGACTCGGGAATAACTCCTGCCCCCGTTCCCAGTCACGAGGTAGATGCAGTTCGCCACGCTCGAGTCGATCAAACTCTTCAGGACTGATCTCGACAACCACTGACGAATGGAAAACTCCGCGACCGGGGTCGGCGCCCATGCCGACCGGCATAATGCCCGCCTCGGTCGTCATCGGGTTGACCTCAAGCAGCTTTACCGGCCTGCTTTCATCGGCCTCCTGCAGCTCGACGATCCGGAAGATCCGAGCTATCCCTTCATCAAGACGAAAGTGGGCGTCAGCAAGCACTTGTGCAGTTTCATCTTTGGTAGGCATTGGAAACCTCCGTTCACCTCTATGGTAGGCGGCTTGTTCATCATCGCGGCAGAAGAATGCGTCGTTGCATCAGGCCCGATCAAACGGCCGTCATTCGCAGAAGAACATCCCCCTCGCCGGGTGCGACAGGAAAGTTTGTCCCCTGGGAAAAGCGAAAAATCGACAGATTCTCCAGCTCCGGGACCTCCTTCAATTGCTCCCGTCGTAGGTCGACACGATGCGTCACTCGGCAGGTTACGCGCAGCTTATCCTCCGCCTCCCGCTGGCCCTTCCAGTATTGCAGCTCGTGAGGCAGCTCAGGTCGGATTCGGGGCTCTTCCTCGATGCGCACGACTGCCCGAATTCCACCATCTGGACCGGAGACCCAGAGAAATGCAGTATCTCCGCGACCAATTCTGCGTCGATACTGATTAACCTGCCAGGTAATCAAGTCATTTGACTCCTCCGCAAGGAGTCGCGGAAGGTCATAGAGTTTTGGGCTACATTGGAAAATCCAAAAGGCCATCGCCTCATCCCGATCCCCCGATCAGCCCGTGGCAGTACGAGGCCACCACACCGCAACTCAACGTAGCGAAAGGGCCAAGCTCTGTCAACGCAAGACTTCACAGATGTGAACTGAGTGACCAAGTGGTGACCACATGGAACTCTGGAACCGTCTTCGTCTTTTCACCGCGCCGCCGCCAGTTCCATCCCCGCCCGAAACATCCCGGCCCGCGCCTTGCCCGCCTTCTTGGCCTCGTACAACGCCGTGTCCGCCATCCGCAACAGCTGCTCCGCCGACTCCGGCCGATGCGAGGCCAGCGACGCCACCCCCGCACTCATGGTCGGCTTCTTCGGCACCGCCAACAGCCGCGTCCGTTGCGCAAACAGCGCAATCGTCCGCTCGGCAATGGCCTGAGCCTGCTCGGGAGGCACCGACGGCAGTATCAACACGAACTCATCACCGCCATACCGCACAGCCAGATCCTGCTCGCGCAGACACTGTCGCAAAAGCTCGCCCGTAAACGTCAATAATTCGTCGCCCGCGCGATGCCCCAGCGTGTCGTTCAACTGCTTGAAGTAGTCGATGTCGATCATGACGATCGACAGATCCTGCCCCGACTCCCGCTGAGCCTTGAAAATCTCCGCAAACTTGTCATCCAGTAGCCGCCGATTCCCCAACCGCGTCAACGCATCCGTCCAGATCTGCCGCTCGACCCGCTTGAGCTCCCGCGTGATTCGCTGCGTCTCGTACGCCACCCGATCGTCGATGCTTCTCTCCAGCCGCACGGCCCGCTGCCGCCATTGCTGCAAACTCAGGTGCATATCCGACAGCGTGCGCGCCAGCGAGCCAATCTCATCCCCGCGGTTGATTGGCAACTCCTCAGTTCGATCGCCCTCCCCCGAACTGATCCGATCCAACATCGCCAACGGCTCGAGCACCTGCCGATTTAACCACAGAACTCCCAGCAGCATGCCCGTCCCCGCTGCCAGCACGATATACACGAAATACCGCACCTCCGCCGCCGCATTCAGCCGCCGCGGACCGCTCATTGCATACACCAGCGTCGCTACAGGCTTGCTCTCTCCACTCCGCACAACGGGTACCGCCACCATCACGCATTCATCGCGGCCCGCCTGCCCGGCAGCCTCAACCGACCAGAAATTCTCACCCGGCTGCTGTTTTTCGAGCCGCTCATACTCTGCAAACAGCCGCGCATCCCCTCGCAGCCCCAGAACCTCATCGTTGGATTTCGCCACCCCGAACACCGCCAGCATTCGACTGTCTGCATGCCAGGCCAACTGTCGCACGAACACTGCCACTTCCGGCCTGCTGCCCTGCTCCAGGATCGCCGCCACCTGCCGCGCGTACGTCTCCGCCACCGCCTGTGTGCGCAGCTTCTCCGCAACCCGCGACTGGCGGAACAGCCG
>JBJKSL010000505.1:0-3806 GCA_046704145.1 Phycisphaerae bacterium | reverse complement strand
CACGACCAGCTCGCGGCCCTGACCAGATCGGCTCGCCCAGAAGCCGACCCGCTCGAAAAAAAGTTGCACGCTTTGCAAAAATCTTTCTTGACCTGCACTCGAGACTTGTCACAATCAGTATAATTCGCGTGACGCGGACGAGATGCTGGTGCCTGGCACCGGCATTTTGCTTTTGTAGGGAACCACGCAAGCCGCACCGCTCGCGGCTTGGCAACCAATCCTCCGGTCGAACCGGCAGCAGGATGAGGCGAAATGGGCAAGCTCGAACGACCAGTCTTTCATAAACCCGACTCGTTGCGGAAGTGGACCATTCGCGACTCGTTGGAGTTGTACAACGTCCGCGCCTGGGGCTGGCCGTTCTTCGGCATCAACGAACAAGGCAACCTTAGCGTTCACCCCCAAGGCCCCGCCGGCCTCACCGTCGACCTTAAGCAGATCATCGACGAACTCCGCCGCCGCGGCATCCAACTGCCCGTGCTGCTGCGCTTTTCCGACATCCTGCGAGCACGCGTCGAGGCCCTCAACGAAGCCTTCCGCAAGGCCATCACAGAGTGCGACTACAAGGGCAAGTACCTCGGCGTCTACCCCATCAAGGTCAACCAGCAACGACAGGTCGTGGACGAGATCGTCACCTATGGGGCTCCCTACCAGTTTGGCCTGGAGGCCGGCTCCAAACCCGAACTGCTCGCCGCTCTGGCCATGCTTGAATCCCCCGATCCGCTCGTCATCTGCAACGGCTACAAGGATGAAGAGTACATCGAGATGGCCCTGCTGGGCACCAAGATCGGCAAGCACGTCATCATCGTCGTCGAAAAGTTCAGCGAGCTGCCGTTCATCGTCCGTCTCGCTCAGCAGATGAACGTCGTCCCCCACATCGGTGTGCGCGCCAAGCTCAACAGCCGCGGCTCCGGCAAGTGGGAATCCTCCGGCGGCGATCGCTCCAAGTTCGGCCTCAACGTCTCCGAACTCCTCGAGGCCATCCAGTTCCTCCGCTCCAACGACATGCTCGACTGCCTGGAACTCCTGCACTTCCACCTGGGCAGCCAGATCACCAACATCCGCTCCGTACGCGACGGCCTGGAAGAGGCCTGCCGCGTCTACGTCGAGATGGTCAAGATGGGTGCCCCGCTGCGGCTGTTCGACGTTGGCGGCGGCTTGGCCGTCGACTATGACGGCTCGCAGAGCAACTTCGCCAGCAGCACCAACTACACCATGCAGGAGTACGCCAACGACGTGGTCAGCACGGTGCTCGACATCTGCGAGGCTGCCGAGGTGCCCCATCCCATCATCGTGTCCGAGTCCGGCCGGGCCATCACCGCCCACCATTCCGTGCTGGTATTCGACGTGCTCGGCGTCAGCACCTTCCACGACACCAAGGTGCCCGAGAGCATCCACGAAGACAAACCCGCTCCCTTCCACAACCTGCTGGAGGTCCACCGCAGCATCTCGCGCAAGAACTTCCAGGAAAGCTACCACGACGCCCTGCACTACCGCGACGAGTGCATGAGCCTCTTCCGCCACGGCTATTTGACCCTCGCCGACCGGGCCGAGGTCGAAAACATCTTCTGGGCCTGCGCTCGCAAGATCCTCCGCATTGTACGCGAGCTGGAATACGTGCCCGACGACCTTGAAGGCCTCGAACGCAGCATGGCCGACACGTATTTCTGCAATTTCTCCTGCTTCCAGTCACTGCCCGACTTCTGGGCCGTGCAGCAGCTCTTCCCCATCCTGCCCATCCATCGCCTGAACGAGGAGCCCACCCGCCGCGGCATCCTCGCCGACATCACCTGCGACTCGGACGGCAAGATCGACCAGTTCATCGACCTGCGCGACGTCAAGGACACCCTCGAACTCCACTCCGTCAACGGCGAGGAGTACATCCTGGGCGTGTTCATCTGCGGCGCCTACCAGGAAATCCTCGGCGATATGCACAACCTCTTCGGCGACACCAACACTGTGCATATCCGCCTCAACCCCGAGGGCAGCTACGAAATCGTCCACGTCGTCAAGGGCAACACCATCGAACAGGTCCTCGACTTCGTGCAGTACAACGCCAGCAGCATGACCAGCCGCCTCCGCCGTACCGTCGAAGCCGCCGTCCGTTCCGGCACCATCTCCCTGGAGGAGTCCGGCCACTTCATCCGCAAATACGAGCACGGCCTGGAAGGCTACACCTATCTCGCCCGCAAACCGGCGTGATTACGTCGGCATCTGGATTTCGGACTGTGGACTTCTGCTTGAACCAATAGAGGCCACGGCGCATGTTCCGGTGGAAACCACAACCTGCCACAAACACCGTTCCGGCGATTCCAACCCTCGCCGGCTTGTGCCCAGTCTCGCCACCTACCGACGGTCCGACCGAGCCGCAACGGTTATATCCGTGGCCAACCCTCCGCCGAATGGGAGCCGTCAATAACCAGGAGTTCTGGCACGCCCTCGATGAAAAAGGCACCCCGGCTGCAGTCCTAATGGTGAGCGGCCGACGCTCTCGGCGAATCGCCCGCGAGGCCTACACACGGGCAATCCGCGCGTCCTGGCAAGCGAACAGTCTGTCCATGGAGGCCAAAGCCCCCGATCGGCGCATGCAGCACTGGCTGATGGCCTCGGTCGCAGTATTAACCGTCGCGGCCGTGTTGTGGCTGGTCATCTCCCGGAGCATCCACGGCGGTTGGGCCACCGATTGGCAAGGCACGGGAAAAAGAGGGCAGATCGCCTACGGCACCACGGCGACCCTGTTCGTCGTTACAGCACTGCTACCCGCTTTGCCGCTTCTGTTCATCTGCTTTCGCTCCCTCCGACGATGCCACCTTGCAGGAATCCGCCTGGATTCGCAGGGCATCGCGGCCAGCATGACCTACGGCGCAGATGTCACCATCCGCTGGGACGAGATTCGCTCGCTAAGTTGCGCAAACCACGTTGTGCGTCTGAGACTCGCGGATGGGCAGCGTATCTGGCTGGGCTGGGTGCCAACTAGTATTCAGCCGGTCCTCAGAATGATTCAGAAGGAACTCGTTCCCGAGTCGCGAAGACAGGAGTATCGCGCCAAACTGGAACGACGCGCGGGCCTGGCCGTGCTCACAGTCGTCGGCTCCATGGCCACCGGTGCAGGCTTCGACTACTTCAACTACGATCCCGCAAACCCCGCCCCCGCTCGCCGTGCAGCCGGCTGGATCTTCCTGCTAGGCGCGGTAATCGCCTCGGCCTTATTCGTCGGCCCCGGAATCATCGAACGCCTCGAAGCCCGCAGCAAACGCAAAGACCGCAGACGACACCGACACAGCATGCCGCGAACGTGACCTTCAATCCAGTCTACGATGCCCGAAAGACATCGCCCCCGCGCTGCTGCCGATATGAATCTGCGGCTGCAGGTTGGTCTTGGCACTGAATGCACTGCATGCGGTGGCCAGTGATTCTCGGGCCTGAGTCGTATCGGCCATCAGCACTGCGATGGTCCCGCCGCAGCCGCCGCCGGTCACCTTCGCCCCATACAAACCGCGAGCGGCACCCTGCTCGCGAATTGAGTTGACCAGCACATCCGTCTCGATGCTGGCCATCCCGCACCGCTGGCCGTAACTCCAGTGCGAGGCGTACATCAACTCGCCCGCCTCGACCAGCGCATCGCGCTCACCAGTGCGACCGGCCCGTGCCAGCCTTTCCATCATGCGGTGCGTACGATCGTTCTCGTAGATGTGATGCTCGGTCCGCGAGCGCACCTTGTAGATGCGATCCGAGACCAGCATGCCGTCCATATCCGCCGGCTGCCCAAACCGCGAGACAAAATCCTTGCCCTTGATCTTCACCGGCAG
>JBJKSL010000504.1:0-3075 GCA_046704145.1 Phycisphaerae bacterium | reverse complement strand
AACTTTAGGCCGTTGCGAGAGTTATCGGTCCCTCCGCGAGCCGGAACCGCCCCGGCACACGACGGTCGCTGGCTAGACCACAGAAGTCTGCAACCTGGGAGTTAATTCCCGAGTCGATAGGTCCGATGATTGTTCGGTGAAGAAGAAATCAGGGCGGGCCTCGCTGACGGATCAGTGAAACCCGATATTTGTTCTAACCTGGTCGAGGTAAATAAGTTATGAAACTCAGGACAGCAAACGCAAAGGCTGGCCGGCTGGGCCTTATCCTCTTGGCCGTCTTCGGTTTGACGCTCGGTGGCGTGGTCGGTTGTGACACGGCTGTGCAGACCGCGTTGGTTTCCGGATTGAGCGATGCCGCCAATTCCGCCGCGTCTGCTCTAATCGATGCGGCTTTCCTGGCCATAACGCCCGATCAGAACTCCAGCTCGAGCTCGAGCTTGTCCAGCGGAACCTGATCTCCTCGCCTGCTTCCCTTGAAGTTGTGGACGCACCGATCCTGTCGCGGGACCGGTGCGTCTCGTCATGTCTACACCGCACTGCTCTGTGCTGCCGGTAAGTCGCACGCATCGTGCTGGCGCTGCGCACTCCCATCGCAGAGGCCGAAGAATTTGCAGGTTCTGGCTTCGGACGCCATACTGCACGCGCATTCGGGACGCTGCGTGAAGACGCAGTCGTCAGCACTCAGGGACATTCTGAAAACTAACGCCTAAGGCGGAACCGCACGCAACCCTGCGGGTATAATACTGCCGCAAAGAGCGTTTGTATTAGGACGATTGCTCGCTGTCTCGGCCGGGCTGAGTTAAGCCAGCATCGTTTCGGAAGGAGCACTCAGATGAGTCTGGGCACAAGCCGCAAAAGATCTCTCCGCTGGGCAATTCTGATCGTTGTTGCAACCTGTTGGATGTCCATGGGCGTGCTCAGCGACTGTGACCCCACCATCGCCAACCAGGTGCTCAGCGGCGTGGGCAGTGCGACGGCCGATGTGGCCAGCGTGCTGATCCAGGCCGGCTTCCAGGCCATCACGCCCCAGGAGCACACTCCGGTTACGACCTCCACGTGATGGCTGCGAACAGGCTCTGAGCGCTGTCATACGCATTTGCGTAGATGTGTGCGCGGCGGACTGCGGGTAAGTTTTTCCTTGACAGTGCTTGGGCCGCCGCGATCGGGCGCAAGTTATAAGTGCGCTTGGTATCAGAACTCCTCGCCCATCGCCTGCAGTTCTTTGCTTTCGTGAGTCGAGAAGGCCGGTGCAGTGCGCGCGGCCCTGGCAGCAACTGCGTTGGCCTTTTTCGTGGCAGGCGGCGGCTTGCTGGTGGATGTTGCGGCACTGCCGCTGACCAGCGCCACCAACTCGGCCACGATGCCCTGCACCGATTCGGCTTGAGCGGAGAGTTCCTCGGCAGCGGAGGCAGACTCCTCGGCGCTGGCCGCGGTCTTTTGAGTCACCTGATCCATCTGGCTCACTGCGGCGTTTACCTGGTTGACACCCTCGGCCTGTTCTTCGGCTGCCTTGCTGATGCCTGAAACCAGGTCGGTTACCTTGCTCACGTTTTCGACGATGGCGCTCAACGAAGACCCTACCTGAGCAGCCACATCGCTGCCCGTACGGGCTCGGCTGACCGCATCTTCGATCAGGTCGGTGGTCTCGCGGGCGGCTTGGCCTGCGCGTTGAGCCAGATTGCGGACCTCGTCGGCCACCACCGCGAAGCCCTTGCCGTGCTCGCCCGCTCGGGCCGCTTCGACCGCGGCATTGAGGGCCAGCAGGTTGGTCTGGAAGGCAATCTCTTCGATGACCTTGATGATCTTGCTGATTTTCTCGGACGATTCGTTGATGCCGGTCATGGCCTGATTGAGCTCTACCATCTTCTGATCGCCATCTTGGGCGGCTCCGCGAGCCTGGGAGGCACGGCCGTCGGCCTGTTTGGCCCCTTCGGCGCTCGTGCGAGACATGGCGGCCATCTCTTCCAGGGCGCTGGAGGTCTCCTCAAGGGAGGAGGCTTGTTCGCTGGCTCCCTCGGCCAATTCCTGCGAGGCGAGGGCAACCTGGCTGGCGGCCTCGTTCACCTGGCTGGCGCCTTCGCGAAGAGCGTCCGCGATTCGGCTTAGCCGCCGGTTGGTTCCGCGAGTGATCAGGAATGCCAGCACAATACTGACCGCGACACCGATGGCCATCGCGGTCAGTGATATTTTGCCGAGCAGTTTGCCCTCAGCGACAGCAGCCTTCGAGGTCTGGTTAGCTGAGTCGAGCGTCGACGACACGATTGGCTCAAGGGCGGCATAGACCTCGTTGATGGCCTTGTCGCACGGGCCGTTGTGTTGCTGGCAGGCTTGCTGGGCGATTTCCCGGCTCTTGGCTGCCTCATCACGCATAATCTGGAACTCTCCGAAGACCCTATCCGTTGCGGGAGCCATTTGAGTCGCGAACACCTCCCTGGCCTTGTCGAACTGGCCTGCGGAGACAAGCTTCTTGATCTCGGCGACGGCCGCATGGAACTGACTGTGCGGATCCCCGGAGTTCTGGATGGCTTTCTGCAGAGTGCTTGATTTGGTGGTGAAACTCGCAGCCCACTTGCCGAAGTTGCACTTGGTGGGATCGTCGCCGCCGTCAAAAACCTTGTGATCGTTAATCATTTGCAGAACGGCGGCCTCGAGCTTGTAGTGATCGCCGCGGAACAGTTGGACGTTGCATTCCAAGGCTGTCGGGTCGGCAATGGCGGTAGCATCGACCGCGTGCGCGAGCTTGAAGAATTCCTCGTTGACGGTCCGCAGATTGTTCCATGCGGCAGAGAATTTGTCCCAGCGGGCTTTCTCCTCCGGGCTCTTTTCCACCGCGTCGTAGTCCTTGAAGTGGGGGGCGTAGACTTCTCTGGCCTTGGCCAACTCTGCGTACAGTCCCTCACGCTCGGCAGCGGGCAGTCCCGGGATCAACAGGCCGCGTTCGATGCCCGTGATCCGGACGGCCTCACGGTTCATGGCCAGCAGGTCCTCAACAGCCGGCAGCCTGACGGTACCCACGTCGACGATGGCTTCGCCGGCACGGCTGACGCCGTAATATCCGCAGGCCCCCAAGGCGAG
>JBJKSL010000503.1:0-3443 GCA_046704145.1 Phycisphaerae bacterium | reverse complement strand
AGATCCGCAGCATCCGAGGATGTGTGCTCTTCGCCGGTGGGGCACGCGAGTTGCGAACCCTGCTGATCACCAGCCCCAATCCGCAAGAGGGAAAAACGCGAATGTCCGGCGATCTTGCCGTGGCACTGGCAGAGAGCGGCCGTCGCGTGCTGCTGATCGACGCTGATAACCGTAAACGCGACCTCTCTCATCAGTTCGGAGCAGAAAGCCGTCCCGGCCTCTCGGACCTTCTGGCCAACGGTCATAGATGTTCAGATTTCGTATGCGCCACCTCGACCGTCGGCCTAAGCTTCCTGCCTTCGGGCAATTGTTGCGAAAACTTCAGCGAAATGCTGGTGCGGCCGGGGCAGATCGATCGTCTACTCGGAGCCTCCGAAGACTACGACCTGGTCATCATCGACACTCCGCCAGTGCTGCTCAGCAACGAGCCCGGCATCTGGGCGCGACACGTCGATTCGATATTGATGGTTATTCGTGCACGGCATTCGGCTCGCGAGGACGCCATCATGGCCAAAGAGCGCCTGGCCCAGATGGGTGGCCGCATCATGGGCGCAGTCCTCAACGGAGTCGAGCCCCGAGGCACCTACTGCCGTCACTACGTTTACGGTGACGTGTCTTGACCGGCACAGCGAGCATGTGCGACGTCAGTGAACCCTGCAAACCATGAAAGCACAAGCCATCCTCTTTGTCGGAAGTGACTCACAATCCGCGGAAAGACAGTGGCGACAGGCCTTGCTCTTGACGCTTGGCAGCGAGCCTGCACTCACGCACCTGGCTCGTCAGGTGGCGGCGGAATGCAGTTCAACCACTCTGCTGACGCCCACGCACCTGCTACCGCATTTGCCGCCTCCGCCGCGCAATGTCACCATGCACACCTACTACGAATCCGTAGGCGACAGCAGTTTGTGCGATGCGGCCTCGGCCATCAGAGGCAGCAACATCATTGTGATTGATGCCTCGCAGCTGCCTGCCGTCGATGTTCAGGCTGCTCTCGCGGCACATCGCAAGAGCGGTAGGGCCATGACCGTATTCTTCGACTGCGCCGAGCCGGACTACTGTCGCGAGCAACTGGCCACCGATCCGGCCGGCTCAGTATCGAGCACGCTAAGACGCTATACCGATTCGCACAGCACCGGCATGCAGCGCGAGCCTCTGGCCATCGTGCTGTCTCGATCCATGTTTCGTCCCGACGAGGCCTGCCAGGCAGCCACTTTCGCTGAACTCGTCAACTATTTCGCACGCCGCGTCGAAAGAGCCGGCGAGCAGGTTCACTGGTTGCGTGACGTTGCGGTGCACGGCTTCCGCAGGCCCTTCGACGCTTTGCTCCAACTGGTGCACAATGCCGGCGGCAATGGCTCCTCGCTCGCGGAACTCGACGTCCAGCCCGGCGAAGGGCCTGCCCCTCGCCTGCTCGGCCCAGTTCAGATCGGCAGGAACGTCTGCGTTGGCAGAGGTGCCGTCATCATCGGGCCCGTAGCCATTGGCGACAATGCCTCCATCGGCCCGGGAGCGGTTCTGAGTCATAGCATCGTACTGCCTGGCGAGTGTATTCCCGCCAGCGGTCACGCACATGATCGCCTCGTCGGCAGGGCGGACAGCAGCATATGCGGCGATTGCCATGTTGCCTCCACTGATTGCAATGGAGGCGCCAAGCCCGAACCAGCCAGCGAACGCGAGGATCCCTGCAAGCGAGCCTTTGACGCAGTCGCTGCCGCCTTGGCCTTGATCGTGCTCTCGCCGCTTCTGCTGTGCGTGGCTATCCTGATCAAACTGACCTCGCCCGGCCCGATCTTCTTCCAGCATCGCAGGCAGGGACGCGGGGGCGTTGAGTTCAACTGCATCAAGTTCCGCACCATGGTGAGCGATGCCGATGCCCTACAGCAGTCGCTCCGCGAACGCAACGAGGTCGACGGCCCGCAGTTCAAGCTCGTGCACGATCCGCGCGTGACTCGCCTGGGCGAGTTACTGCGTCGCACCAACATCGACGAAATCCCACAGTTGTGGAACGTCCTCCTCGGCCAGATGAGCCTGGTCGGTCCTCGCCCTTCGCCCGACAAAGAGAACCAATGCTGTCCGCCGTGGCGAAGAGCCCGCCTCTCCGTCCGACCGGGCATTACCGGCCTGTGGCAGGTGGCACGCTCCAGCGATCGACGCATGACTGATTTTCAGGAATGGATCTACTACGATACTCGCTACGTCGAGCACCGCTCATTTCAACACGATCAGCAGATTATCTGGCAGACTGTCCGCGACATGCTTCACATCGGCACTTCCGAAAGGTGGCGAAGCCGTTGGTTGCCCAAGCCGCAGCTACTGCCGATACCAGCCGCCGGCGAATCTCAGCAAGAACTGCGGGCATCTGCTTGAATTCCAGCAAGAACGCCGACCGATACTCAGTCCAGCCCCATATGGTAAACACCCGTCACCTTAGTCGGCGCAGCGTTCGCTTCCCCAAGGTGAATCCAGATCGGCTCCGGCACCTCGATGGATACGTTCTGACTACCTCCCTCACCCCAAGTCCGCTTGATGCGAATCACGCCCTCGCCGTCGGCCAGAGGCAACGTGCCTTCTGCGGACTTGATCGATCGCGGCCGCTCGTCTCTCAGCACGAAGTGATTCGGCCCCAGATCGAACCTGCTCTGCAACCCCAGCACATACCGCGAAAGCTGCCACGTCGGACATCCCGCCCACTGGTGGCAGTGCGTCCAACGCGGATCAAACACCTCCACCCACGTGGTCCGTCCATCCTCCAACGCCCAGCCCCAGCACTTGCGATACTGATCCAGCACGAAATCCAACTCTCCATGCTCGATCAGCACTGGGAAGGCATAATGAGCGAAGTAGGGCGTGATGAGCTGCCGATTCGCTGCCGCCGGGTCCGACAGCCGCGGAGCATCAGGGTTATTGGGGAAGCAACTCAGGATATGCTGCTTGATGTACGCGATGGCCGCCGCCTCGCGATCCTCCGCGATCAGACCATTGCGCATCGCCATCACCGTCTTGTGGTAGCCGATCGTCGGCCAGGGATCCTGAGAGCTTTCGAATTGCTCGCCCAGCCATCTCCGTACCACGCCCTCGATCTGTGCCGCCAGCTCTTCGTATTTGGGAGCATCGGCACTCTTGCCGATAGTCCGGCACCATCGCACCATATCGCGCAGCGCCGCCAGCAGGTGCATATTCAAAGCCATGTCCGCCGGCCCCTTGTTGCGAACATAGCCCCAATCCACAAATGCCCAGCCCGCACCATCCGTCACTCCGTCAGCCGTGATGAACTTCTCGAAAGCCGCGATATTCCTCACCGCTTGCGGGTACATCTCCTCGAGCAGTCGCTTGTCCCCGGTCAGCTCGAAATAGTGCAAGCAAGCGCTGACCCACTGGGCCGCATACGTTGACAGGAACGCCGGCCCACCCGGACACAGCCCCGCGACCATGCCGTCCTCGCG
>JBJKSL010000502.1:0-3924 GCA_046704145.1 Phycisphaerae bacterium | reverse complement strand
CTTTCTCAGCGGCGGCTGGAACAGGCGGCAGAAGCCAAGGCGGGCAAGCCGGGCGAATGACAGGCTTCCCGCCCCCTCGGCCGCCAGCGTTGCTTCTTTCCGGGATGCGGTATGATTGGGTGGCTTTGCACGAATGGCCACGAACTGGGGCCTGTGGGGCGGGGTGAAGAACTGGGGTGGTGCAACTCGACGCGCTCGTTCGCGACCAGGCGGCCCGCTGGATGCTCTGGGAGGCGCGTCCGCTGGATGAAGTATCGAAGCGGCTCGGCGAACGCGGCATCGCGTGCGTGATTTTCGAGCCCTGCGGCAATCTGCCGAGCGAGGGCAACTACGTGGAGGTAATGAGGCGAAACCTCGATCAATTGAGGCGCGCGGCCAATTTACCCCAAGAGTGACCGCAGCTTGCCAAGATCAGGCCGGATGGGCGACCGCGGCTGAGCATGTTTCCCCGAACGCCACCCCGAGGCATCCTGGTTCAGGATTGCCGCCTCTTTCAGAGTTGCCTGAGCAAGCTCAGCACAGCGACCTCTTTTGCCTTAGCCTCAGCCGGGATCGGACTCCGCGGCCCGTTTGATGCCTTGGAGCATGCCCTTGAAGACGATGTGGTGCAGAGGCAGAACAGCGTACCAGTACGACAAGCCGAACAAGCCCTTGGGCTGAAAACGTGCGACCTGCTCCAATCGGGTGCAACTCAGGTCTTCTGCGAGTGGATGGATGCGGAATTCCAACTCAGCCACGCCCGGCAGCTTCATTTCCGCGCGGAGACGCAAGCGACGCCCCTCCTCGATGCCGATGACGCGCCAGAAATCCAACGCGTCCCCATAGGCAACGCGCTCAGGATTCCGGCGGCCGCGTCGTAACCCGGGCCCGCCGACAAGGCGATCCATCCAACCGCGAATCTGCCAAAGCCAATCGGCGGCGTACCAGCCGTGACCGCCGCCTATGCGGCATAATGCACGGAAGACGATGTCCGGGCTTGCCTTGATTTCGATCTCCCGACGGTCCGTGAAAACCGTCCCGCCTGCCCAATCAGGGTCGCCCGGGATCGGACCCGCATCCGACCAGATGGTCTCTACCTCATGCTCAGCCGATTTACGAAGGGCCAGTCGAATCGCCTCGCGCACCCCGAGCAGGTGCTGAGGCATGAGCCGTTGGGCGTCGTCACTTCGGCACACTACTCGGTTGCGCAATCCCTCGGCCAAGGGGCGGGCGATCCGGCTGCTCAAAGGAGTAACGAGGTGAATCCAGAGCGAGCTCAACTTGGGTGTCAGGACTGGGACCGGAATCACCCGGCGTCGAGGCAGATGCAGTTCCTCCGCCATGATCCGCATCAGCTCAAGATAAGTGACGACGTCCTTGCCGCCGATGTCGAGCGCCTGCCCGGTGGTCTCCGGCGTGGAAAGGCACGCCACCAGATAATCCAAAACATTGCGAACTGCGATAGGCTGGCACTCGGTCTTGACCCAACGCGGGGTAATCATGATTGGCAGGCGTTCCACGAGGTATCGCAGGATCTCGAACGACGCAGATCCCGATCCGATGATCATTGCTGCGCGCAGTACCGTCAGCGGAACGGATGACGACGACAGGGCTTGTTCGGTCTCACGTCGCGATCTCAGGTGCTCACTCAACCCTTCACCCATCTCACCCAGGCCGCCGAGGTAAATGATCCGGGTGATTCCGGCCTTCTCCGCCGCCTTGGCAAAGTTGGTAGCGGTCTCGACATCCTTTGCCGCATAGGTCTTGCCCGAGGCGAGCATGGAGTGGATGAGGTAATAGGCGGGTCCGCAACCACGCATGGCGGCCACGAGTTGGTCGAAGTCCGAAAGATCACTCCGCACCACCTCTACGCGGGAATCGGATGCCCACGGGCGGCCTGAGAGCTTCTGCGGCGAGCGGGCGAGGCAACGTATCGAGTATCCTGCTTTCAGCAGCGAAAAGGCCAAACGCCCACCGATGTAGCCGCTTGCCCCCGTAAGCAACACCCTGGTCTGTGAGTCCATCTCATGCTTGCCCGCCAAAGGCCTTGGAGATTGCTGTAAGCAGGTTATATGACTTCAAGATCGCGGCGGCGACTGAAAACCCTTCACCCGTCCCAGTTCATCCAGGTGATCGACAATTGTAGCACGGTGGCAATGGAAACCCAGACGAAGTACGGCACCTGAGCCATGGCAACCCATCGGTATTGCGGCCACACGCTTACTACCAACCAGATGATCGTGCTCCAGACGATCATTATGTCCACCGACGCCAACGGCAGGTTGCGCAGCCCAGAGAACACGGGCATGAAAAGAAGGTTGGCGACGATGTTGATGGCGAAGGGCAAGGCAACCAGCCAGGGGATCTTGCCACGAAACGCCTGCACGAAGATGAATCCGAAGGTGACGATGATGATCGGGTAGAGAATCTGCCAGATCAGGCCAATGATCGAGGGTGCTGGCGTCCAACTCGGCTTCGCCAACCCGTTGTACCACGTAATCCAATCCATGGATTGTTTCCCGTCTAACGCCAAAGTGCCACCGAGGATGATCCAGCTTGTACGCCGCAACTGTAGTAGCTCGGCGTGGCTTTCACCTGTCATCCGTTTTTTCCGGATAAGGCGGCTAGTTCTCCATGCGGATGACTAGGCCTGAGCTTTATCGTTTCTTGTCAGATCGGCAGGAACTACACTGAAAGTAACGATCTGACTGCAGGCGACTGCACTAGGCGGCACAAAAGGAGGACGGCATGCGGAAGATACTCTTGAGCGGACTCGTGGTCACGTTCGGCGGCTGTTGCGGCATCGTCGGTTCACTTCTGCAGCCGCCAAATGTCGTTTCCGATGTCGACCTGACGCGGTATGTGGGCTTCTGGTATGTGATTGCCCGCTACCCAACTTCGTTCCAGGCGAATTGTGCAAGTTCCACAGCCGAGTACACCGCCCGCAACGACGGCACAATCGGAGTGCTGAACACGTGCCTGGCCGCCGACGGCAGCGTCTTCAGCACGATTGAGGGCTCAGCGAGTGTTGTCGATCCGACCACCAACGCCAAGCTGGTCGTGACCTTTCCGGGCGTCCCGTTTCCTGGCGACTACTGGATCATAGATCTCGGCCCAAACTACGAGTATGCGGTCGTGAGCGACCCGCTGCGCCTGACGCTGTTCATCCTCAGTCGCACGCCGACCCTGGACCAAGCCACGCTTGACGGCATCCTGAGCCGATTGGTCAACCAGGGCTACGATCCGCAAAGGCTATTTTACGACACCCCCGTTCAGATAACCTGAGAGGATTCTGGCGCGGACGGCCGCCGGAACGGAGACACAGCGGATGCTCTCGAGCGGCGCCGACATCCTATACGGTATTTCGGCAGGAGGCACGATCCATGAGGAACACATGGGTTTGCCCGAAAGTGATGGTGCTTCTCACTTTCTTTGCTGCCAATAAGGCGGCCTTGGCCCACCTGCCGCTTTTCGATGACGGCACGGCGGTGGACCCTGAGCATGCCCTGGTCATCTCCGAAATCGAAGGTAGGCAACGCAAAGGCGCAATGGCGCAAAGGGACCAGACCCCAAGGCCGTCTTTGCGTCTTAGCGCCTTGGCGTTTCACAATCCGTCTGTTCTTGCAGTTCTCGCTCGGGCTGGCCGGGAATTCAAAGGCCCACTTCCGGAGCCGCGTGCATGTTGTTGCCGCAACGGAGGGTCACAAGTATGTCCGAACCCAAATCAACGAGGAAGCCCGTCTCCGCACGCAAACCGGCCGCCAGCCCTGCCAACCCGAAGCATCCAGAGCCCACCGCCAGCGGCAAACACGTTTTTTCCAAACGAAGCCACCGCTCCTGTCCGCCGCCTCGCCGGCGAGACAAGCATAAGTCACGCAAGCTCCGAACGTTCAAACATCCAGCAGAATTCTCGAACGCAATGAATCTCCCTGAACACCCGACAAC
>JBJKSL010000501.1:0-6674 GCA_046704145.1 Phycisphaerae bacterium | reverse complement strand
CGTCCATGCCACAATCCTGACTTCGCGTACTCCAAACGCGATGCCAGAATTATGCGCTGTGGATAACCATCGCGCAAGTAAAATGCTACTTTATTTGCGGGCTTCTCGGAGACGCTAAACACGTACGTCAACTTGTTGACGCAAATTGACGGCAGCAAGTTGCCTCGGTCCTTGAGGAGGGTGCCTGGCGCCGCCAGGTCGCGAATAACGGTTTAGACGTGCAAAAGCCCAGGGCAGGCCTGCCCTGGGCTTTGATCCACGTTTGCACTATATGAAAGCGCGTAAGACTTGTGCTCGCCGCGGCGCTCCCGGCACTCTCCGCCAGAGAGTTACACGTACGTCGCCGCGTACAAAAGGACGCGAATGCGTCGTCTCACGGCCCGATCGCCACTGAGCCCGCCTCGCCTGTGCGGATCTGGATGCAATCATCCAGGTTCAGCACGAAGATCTTGCCGTCGCCGACCTGTCCGCAATCGCCCGAGCGTCCCGCCCGCACGATGGCATCAACCGCCGCATCTGCGAAGGCCTCGTTGACCGCAATCTCCAGCTTGATCTTGGGGACCAGCCGAATCACGTGCTCCTGCGCACGGTAGACCTCGGTGAACCCTCGCTGCCGACCGCAGCCGCGCACGTCGCTCACCGTCATCAGGTAAACGTCGCACTCCGCCAGAGCCTCTTGCACAGCCTCCAGCTTTTCCGGACGAATGATCGCAATAATGTACTTCATCTTCTTTACTCCTCGGCGGCCAACGCCTTGACTTCCAGACCATCTTCCAGATGCGCGCTCACGTTCGCGGCTACAGGCTTGAACAACTGCTCCAGCCCCTTTCGCACCTGCTGGGGGTCGCCGCCGCGGAAATGGAAGCGGTCGCCGCGGATCGTCGAAACCAGCGAGTAGATGCCCTTGAACTCCGGCGGGTGTGGCGTGGTCCCGTTCTGGCATAGCGAACGCCAGCGTTCGGTCATGGTGTCTGCGCCGATGCCGTTGAGCCTGACCGTGAAGCGTTTGCCGATCGGTGCGGGAGGCCTGGTCGCCGGCCGAGGCTCACCCATCACCGCTATGTTCTCGCCCGCGCCGAGCATGTAGGCCCGCTCGCTGTGCTGCGAGAGATCCATGCCCACGATCTCTTCCTGCTGATCGGCCCGCACTCGCGTGATGGCATTGACGATCACCAACAGCACAAAGGTACCCACACCGCAGAAGACATAGGTTACCAATACCGCCGCCAACTGTTTGAGCACCTGCCCGCTGCCGCCGTCAGCCCCCGCGGCATTCACTGCCAGGCTGGCGAAGACACCTGTAAGCAGCGCACCCAGAGTCCCGCCTACCATGTGCACGCCGACCACATCGAGCGCGTCGTCGTAGCCGAACTTCGGCTTGAGCGACACCGCTGTATAACAGACCACGCCGCCTGCCAGGCCGATAAAGATCGCGGACATGGGGTTCACGAATCCCGCCGCCGGTGTGATCGCCACCAGGCCCGCGACAGCGCCTGAAACCGCACCCAGAATGGTCGGCTTGCCGGTCTTGACCCACTCGGCCGTCAACCAAGCCAGCGCCGCCGCCGCCGCTGCCGTATTGGTGTTCACAAATGCCGTGGCAGCCAACTCGCCCGAAGCCAAAGCGCTGCCGGCGTTGAAGCCAAACCAGCCCACCCACAGCAGGGCGGCCCCAATCACGGTGAATGGCAAGTTGTGCGGCGGCATGGGCTCGTGCCCGTAGCCGAACCGCTTGCCCAGGTAGATGGCCGTCACCAACGCGGAAATACCGCTGGAGATGTGTACTACCGTCCCGCCGGCGAAGTCCAGTGCGCCGAGGTGGTAGCCGTTCGTCCCCGCACCCATCCAGCCGCCGCCCCAGACCCAATGGCACAGCGGCGTATAGATGAACGTCGACCACAACAGCATGAACAGCGCAAACGCCGGGAAACGCATACGCTCGGCGAATGTGCCGGATATCAGCGCGGGCGTGATGATCGCGAACGTCGCCTGATACATCATGAACAGCATGGCCGGGACAGTCGGAGCCAGGGGATGTGCCTTGCCCAGGATCGACTTGCCCATCGGGAAGCCGAGCCCCCATTCACTCAGGTTGCCCCACAGCGAACCGTGGCCGGCAAACGACAGCGAATAGCCGAACAGCACCCAGGTCACGCTGATCAAGGCCGCACAGAACAAGCTGTGCATGAACGTTGACAGCACATTCTTGCTGCGCACCAGCCCGCCATAGAAAAGCGCCAGGCCCGGTAGTGTCATCATCAGCACCAGGGCCGTGCTGGTCAGCATCCAGGCCGTATCACCGGTATCGAACTTCGGCGCGGCCGTACCCTGCGCCATTACCGCTGGCGTGCCTGCCATCAGTAGCCAACTCAGCCCCAAGCTTCCCCACAACCATCTACGCTTCATTGATTCACCTTTCCGGTATGGCCGCGCAATACACAACCGCCGCCACGAACGCTGCGGGTCGTGGCTTGACTGGTACTCGCCCTTAAACGCCAACCAATGCTGAAGACCGATGCATGCCGCGCAACAGCGGCTCGGACCGTGCGTACGGCCACCGCCGATACATGGCATGACACTGCAGAGCCTACTTGCAAGCGGCGTGCCTCGTGCAAATTAGCTCAAAAACAGCACTTGGACACGCGCCAACGGGGAAGGGCTGGCCCCGACCGATATTAGTCCTGCCTAATCTGAGTGCAGACGCTGCCGGCTGCTCAATAATGCTGCATCTGGTTGGAGAGGGACTCTTGAGGGGCTTCTTTCCGTAAGGGAGGCGGCCAAAAAGCAGGCGGCGGAGAGAAGCGGAAGGGCACTTGGCCCGCGACCCGCTTCGCTCCGCCGCTTTGTGATACCTCAACTCCGCCGACGGTCAGAAGGCTGAAATGTCTTCCATCTCGGTCGCAGTGTGGCTGACTTGGCCAGGCTCACCCTTTGCAGGTTTCCTCGCGCTCGACGCTGTAGACCTGCGTGCCAGGGTTGCCCTTCGGTTATAGCTCGCAGCGTTCGCTGAGCCGGGGTCGAAATTGGCCCCCGTCCGACCGCGGCTGCCGTGAATCAAGCCGACCAACTCGCTAATGATCGAGTTCACTGCCTGTGCCTGAGCCGCCAATTCCTCTGCCGCCGAGGCGGACTCCTCCGATGCCGAAGAGTTCTGCTGGGTGATCTTGTCCATCTGGGCGACGGCTGTGTTCACCTGTTCGACGCCCTGTGCCTGTTCGTCCGAGGCCTTCGAGATGCCCGCCACCAGCTCGGACACCTTGGCCACGTCCTGTACGATGCCACCCAGCGACTTGCCGACCGCGCCGGAAACCTCCGTACCCTGTCGGGCATTGTTGACCGCCGTCTCGATGAGCTCCGTGGTTTCACGCGCGGCCTGGGCGGCGCGTTGTGCCAGGTTGCGAACCTCATCTGCCACCACCGCAAAGCCCTTGCCGTGCTCGCCCGCTCGGGCGGCCTCGACCGCCGCGTTGAGTGCCAGAAGGTTGGTCTGGAAGGCGATCTCCTCGATGACCTTGATGATCTTGCTGATCTTTTCCGAAGAGCTGTTGATGGCCGACATCGATTCATTCAACTGGACCATGGTACGGTCGCCTTCATCCGCAGCTTTGCGTGCCTGACCTGACAGCGTGTTCGCCTGCTGAGCGTTGGCTGCATTATTGCGGGCCATCGCCGCCATCTCTTCCAGTGCGCTGGAGGTCTCCTCCAGCGACGAGGCCTGCTCGCTCGCACCCTCTGCCAACTGCTGGGAAGCGCCCGCGACCTGGCCGGCCGCCTCGTTCACCTGCCGTGCCCCCTCGGTCAAGCCAGAGATGATGCGATTCACCGGCCCCGTGATCGAACGAATGATCACCCAGGCCAGCACCAGCCCGATTACCGTGGATGCAGAGCACAGTATGATCAGGAACAGCCGAATGCTCGCGTACGTGGCATCGCCGCTGTCGTCGTCTTCTTTGGCCTCGTTCACATTCTGCTTCACAAGGTCGGAGAGAACAGTGTCCACGGCCTTGAATGCCGGCCGCGTCTCCTTGTTCATGATCTCCATGGCTTCCTTGTCTTTGTCATCCAGTGCCAGCGTCACCACCCTCTCAACCGTGGCCATGTACGCCGACCAGGCATTCTCAAACTTGGCCAGGTCTCCCTTTTCATCTTCCGTCAGATCCCGTTTGCGGAAGTTGTCCATGGACTTCTGCACCAGGTCGGCCTGGCCGTCGATGGCGGTCTTGATCGTGGCCACTTCCGCCCGGTCGCTGGCTATGACGCAACGGTACACACCGCGATTGTGGCGGATGGCCTCCTGGTTTGCGTCCGTTAAATCCACGATCGGCAGCAGACCATCGTGATAGGTGTTGCTTGCCAGGTCCTCTATTGTGCCGGCCATGCGGATCCCAACCACGCCACAGATAATCGTGAACGCTATCGCTGCGAGGAACCCACAAAGCAGCTTCGCCCTCAGACTCAAATTCTTGAACATGTTCGTTTGTCCCCTGCTAAAGACTCTACCCCGTTAAAGACCCTGAACTAGGTACGACAATGGAAGCTTTCGGCAAATCCCTAGCGTCTGTTTGCTTCGAAGAACGCAGCAACAAAGCCCACCATTTAGCAGGTCAGAATGCAATCTTCGGGACGGCAGGCTCTTATCTGTGCTTGGAGGTAGAAGCCCCAATCACAAAATCCTATGACGCTTTATGTGACACATGATAAGGGACGTGTGTAAGCCCACTATCTTATGGGTGTTAATCCCCAGCAATGTGGTGTGGCGGAGAGGCTCATGCCGGATCAGCTTGTTCGACGCTTGCAGAAGATCAGTAGCGGGGCCACCACTGCTGTAACGAGGCTTGCGCCCATGCCGCACAATCCTGGGTGGGTTGGTGCGGGCTCTGGATTACTCGTCTGCTCAGGATCGGCCGGTTGGTGAAAGGCCGGATTGCAGGCGTCGCCCATCCCGCTGCCCGTGCTGTCGGTCTGGCTCGGATTAGACACCGTTGGACAGTTGTCCAAGGTGTCCGGGACTCCATCGCCATCGGTATCTTGCTGCGCTGGGTGGGGCGTCGAATGAGTGCTGTCGCAAGCATCGCCGACCCCGTTGCCGTCCGTATCCTTCTGGTCTGCGTTGGAAACCCTCGGGCAGTTGTCCAGCGAGTCTGGAACGCCGTCCCCGTCGCTGTCTGCGGGACGATTCACGCTGCACGGCGAGGTGGCGTTGGGTGTTTTGGTGTACGCCCGATAAAAGGCCAGCCAAGCATCGAGGTCGGCCTGATTGATTTGCCCGTCGCCGTCTTCGTCCGCCGCCGGGAAGTAACCTTCCTGGCCCCAGGTTTTGCCTTTGGCAGCCTGAAGAAGCTCGCAGTCGGCTTGATTCAGTTTCGCATCCGAGTTGAAGTCGCCCACCAGGCCCGCATCCGTCGCGAACGATCTTAACTCGCAACGATAGGCTGCACCTGCCGCCGCGCGTGCCTGCACGGTCCAGTAATACCTGGTGCCGGGTCGTAACACGCCCACATCAAAATGCGGTGAAGTGGATGTCTGAACCACCTTCAACTTGTCCGCGTCGCGTCCGAACAGCAGATCGTAAGCGATGGCGTTCTCACTGGTGCCGCAAGCCAGCGTCAAGCCGGATACGGAGACTTGGGCTCCGTCCGCCGGCCCGACCAGGGATACCGGTGCCGGCATGCCCCCCGGGTAGCGGGATCGATCGTAAAAGGCCAGGTGCCCGCTCTCGTTGCCGTCGTCGATCCATCGAAAGTAGTAGGGAGAATCGGTCCGGTCCTGCACGAAATACCCTTTGCCCCATTGTGCCACCGACGTAAACGCTCCAGCGACGATGCCATGGTTGTACGCATCCGTCGATGTGAACGTCGCGGGATCGATCGAGTCCAGGTAGTACTCGCGAGCCAGCATGTGGTAACCGGTCATGCGCACGTTGACCGCACGGTTCCAGTAATGCCCCTCGCCGGCGTTGTCCACGTAAAAGTTCGAAACCCACGCCGGCCTGTCGCTCACCGGCTGGCTGACATACTCGGCGACGTCATCTCCGTAGTCTCGACAGGCCCCATCCAGCAGGACCACCTGCACCACCGCGTAACGCGGGTCCTTGTAGATGGTGTTGATGCGGATCGCCGAGTCGATCGCGGGCATGCCTCCGGTGCTGAAGCCGGTGGTCTGAACAGGCCGATCGTAGTAGGGGGCCACGCTGGAGAGGTAGACTAAGAGCACGTCCGCACACTGTTCGTAGGGTGGGCTGTAAGAGTCGAAGGAGATGATGTTGGCCCCTTGCTCCCAATCGGCTCCGCCGCCCCATGCCCCGCCTCCCGTGACGCAGTCGCCGCCATCGAAGAAGACAAAGGTAGGCTTGTGCGTGTCAAAGGGCGGATTCTCAAGAGACATAATAATGCCGCTGGGCACCTCAGGGACAATGGTGATGGTCGTCGCTGCGTGGGATGACAGCCTTCCGTCGCTTACCGTCAACCCAACAACGACGGACTGGGTCGCTGAAGTCTGTGTCGCTGTTACCGTTGGCTTGGCGGTCTGTGCTGCGGAGATATTCACCGCGGCCCCGGATACGCGCGTCCACTGATAGGTCAGGGCGTCCCCTCGGTCTGGATCGTACGACGCACTCCCGTCCAAAACCACGGAGCCGGCCATGTAGCGATGCGGCCCGGCGTCCGCTACCGGAG
>JBJKSL010000500.1:0-3352 GCA_046704145.1 Phycisphaerae bacterium | reverse complement strand
GGATGGCGGTCATGGGAGTGCGGATCTCGTGACTCATGTTGGCCAGGAAGCCGCTCTTGGCAGTGTTGGCGGCTTCGGCCTCAAGGGCCATCTTATTGGCCCGGTCGATAGCTTCCTGCAACTTGCGGTTGGTGTGTTCCAGCTCTTGCTGTATGTTCTTCTGCTCAGTGATATCCGCCAAGGCCAGCAGGGCATATTGTCGTCGGCCATCGAGACGCAAGTTGGTGACACTTACTGAAAACCAAAGAGCGCGTTCCTGCCCGTTCACCAGCATCTTATGTTCGGTTTCAAAGGTATGTATTTCGTCGCTGCCGCTCAGAACGCACTCCACAGCATTGTTGAGAGAACAGCGGGGGCAGGCCTGTGATCGGCCGCAACCCGCCCGTGTGTTTGCGGCATGGATGCAGTTCAGAGCATCACCCGGCAGATTCTTGATCAGATCGCGAGCGTCGCGGCGGACCAGTTGGGCGGCCACGTTGTTGGCGCGGATGATGTGCCCGCGCTTGTTGATCAGAAGCATGCCGATGGGCGAGGCGTCGAAAAGAGCTTGAAGATTGGCTCGCCTGTGTTGCACGCGGTTCTTGTGGATGTGTCTTGGTTGTTCGATACGCCGGCGTCGGTTGTTGTTCTCGGCGTCCATCTTTGGACCTGCTTTCTATGTAAGTGCCGCCACCGGCGTGCGTTGCGTGGCGGCTGCGCCGAACAACAATGGCGCATTGGGCTGATAGAATATCGCCCGACAGTGATGAAGCGGTTTGAACTGCGGTCCGACATCCGCGAGCGATTCACTGGATCCTGCGATCAGATAACCTTCACTGGTGAGTTGGCGGCTCAATCTCTGGAACAGGTTCCGACGAACTTCGGGACTGAAATAGATGGCCACGTTGCGGCACAAAATCACGTCAAACATGCCCACCGTCGTAAACGGCTCAAGGAGGTTCATGCGTTTGAAGGCCACCAGTGCCCGAATACTGTCCTTGACGGCCCAGCCTTGTGGCTGGCGGGTGAAGTACTTTTCGAGCAGCTTGGGTTCCATGCCGCGACGGATTTCATGATCCGCATAGCGGCCCAGGCTGGCGTGACGGATAACGCCGTCAGAGATGTCTGTGGCGAGGATCTGGATGTCCCAACCGGCAAGATTCCCCAGCAGTTCGTGCATGACCATCGCAATGCTGTATGGCTCCTGCCCGGTGCTGCAGGCGGCTGACCAGATGCGGATTCGCCGGGGAAACGCCGTCTTTGCCTTGCCGTCTATCAGGTTCGGCAGAATCTTGTGTTGCAGAGCTTCAAAGGGAGAAGTGTCGCGAAAGAATAGTGTTTCGTTGGTGGTGATGGCATCGATCACGCGGGTGCGCAGAGCGGTTTCGTGCTCGTAGCGGGCCTTGTAGTACAGTTCGCTGAAGGTCTTGCAGCCGGCCTGTTCGGCTACGGGCGCGAGCCGGCTCTGGATGAGGTAACCCTTGCTCTCGTCGAGAACGATGCCACACAAATCGCTCACGAGGCGGGAGATGACCTTGATGTCGTCAGGAGTTAACTGCATACCGGAGCACCTTTGCCCGCCAGTTTCGTGATTTCCGCGGCGATGTTGTCCAGTGACGCGACGGTATCGGCGATGCCCTCCTCGACGGGGATTTTGGGCATACCAAAGACCACGCAGCTGGCTTCGTCCTGGGCAAGTATGGACGCGCCCTGTCGTTTCATCAGTTTGCATCCGAGCACGCCATCGCTGCCCATGCCGGTCATGATCACGCCCACCGCGCGTCCGCCGCAGGTGTTGGCCACCGAGCGGAACAAATAGTCGACTGAGGGGCGGCAGTGATTTTCGGGCGGGTCGTCGGTGATGCGCACGCTAAGCGTGCTGCCGTCCTTCTCGCGGACCACCTTCATCTGGCGTCCGCCGGGGGCGATCAGGATGCGACCTGGCAACACCGCGTCCCCGTCGCAGGCCTCGCTCGAATGCAGGCGGCAGCGAGAGGCCAGATCCTGAGCCAGCGAGTATGTGAACTTGGGTGGCATGTGCTGCACGATCAATACCGGTGCAGCCAGGTCGGCCGGCAACATCGGCAGCATTCGGCTGAGTGCCTGCGGGCCGCCGGTGGAGATGCCTATCGCGACGACTTCGGGGCGGCCGCTCGGACCACGAGAGATGCGGCTCATTCTTCGACACACGTCGGATGCACAAGGCGTTGCCGCGGCTGAACCATTGGTGGTGGCGGGTGGCTTTGTCGTGGCAACACTGCGTACTGCGGCTGTCGCGCGCGATATTCGAGTCCTTGCGAATGCCTCGATCTTTTCGCGCAGGTCCCGCTCCAACGCAGCCGCGTTTTGTGCGGCGTCGTTGCCGGCAGGCTTCAGCACGAAGTCGAATGCGCCCAGCTTGAGTGCGGCAACTGTGGCGTCGGCGCCCCGCGTGGTGAACGCGCTAAGCATGATGGCCCCAACAGGCAACCCCTGCTCCCGCAAGGCCGACAGCACTGCAAGCCCGTCCATTTCCGGCATTTCCAGGTCAAGGGTCAGCAGGTCAGGCCGCAGATCCTCGATCTTCTGCAGGGCAATCCTGCCGTGCGCAGCGACGCCGACGACCTCTACGCCGGGAAGTCGCGACAGAATATCCGCCACGATCTTGCGATAGGTCACGGTATCATCAACCACCAACACCCGAAGCGGCTGCGAACTCATGGTGCACTTGCATCCTTGCGGCTTGGCGGAGAGTCGTTGCACGTACTCGTTCCGCCGCGGCTTAGACAGCTCTACTCGAAACGCATCAAGCCTCTGATCCCGAGCGCACCTGAAACGTGCGCTCGCCGCGGCGAGCCCAGCGCTGTTCGCACAACAAGCATGCGCCATTCGCCGCGCGTCGAAATACGCGAATGCATATTATTCTGCGGCAACCGGCTGACGCCGCGACTTACCCAGCCACGCCGACCAGCGTTCGCGGCGGCTGAGCACCGTCTTGGCTGACTCGACGATTGCGTCGCAGTCCTCGTACTTGCTGAAGAAGTCGATCGCGCCTCGATCTGCGCAGGCGATCACCTGCTCCGGAGTCGCGTCGGCGGTCAGCATGATCACCTGCACCAGGGGACTGACTTCTTTCAAGGCAGAGACCAGTTCGACCCCGCTCATCCCCGGCATATGAATGTCGGCGATCACCACGAAGTACAGGTTCTGCTGCATCAACCGCAGCCCTTCTTCCGCCGAGCCGGCCACATCGCATTCGATGCCGGCTGCTTTTAATTTGAACCGAATGAGTTCGGTGATCATGGGCTCGTCATCGACGGTAATCACTCTGGCCCGCGTCATGTCTTCTCCTTCGGCACTTGCCGTTTGCGTAGCATCTCAGCAACTGTAGAAC
>JBJKSL010000499.1:0-6025 GCA_046704145.1 Phycisphaerae bacterium | reverse complement strand
GCGTCGATTCTATGGTCGTGATTCAGGTCGAAGACGGGGTCACCGCAGATTGGCGGTGGCACCTCTCCTTCCAAAACCTGTGCGTAATCCAGCCACATGGTGCCGGACTGGGCGTCAGGGGCGAACTGCACATTGTAATCGGGCGAGGGGAACGCGCCGGCGCTGCCGGTCCATGCAGTGGCGAGGTCTTCGTTTAGCCAGGCTTTGACCAGGCCGGAGGCCGTTAGCACTATGCGAATTGTGAAGAATTCGCCCTCGTGCGGGCCGGGGCGGTCACGTCGTGCGAGTGCCACGCGCACAGTACGATCGACAAAGATGTCTTTTATGCTGCCTGACGTTGTGCCTCGCGCAAATCGGCCGGCGGTCGGGCTGCCATCTTCGCCGTCCACCCCCAGCGAGAAAGCGTAGCCAAACTCATCAAGTTGAAGCAGTTCATTTCGGGCGTAGCGATTGCCACAAGCCAGATGGGCCACCAGGGTAACGGCGTCTACGCCAGCCGGTAGCGTGAACTTTGCACACACGTCGAGTCTGCCCAGGTTGCGGTTATTGCCGTAAGAAGCGGGCAGGATGTTGGTCGAGGCGGGTACGCCGCTGCCGGTGACGATGCGGACGGGGTAGTGGCCACGGGGAGCATCGATGAAGCCGGGAGCACCGAATGCGGGATGCGTGTGAGCCGGCCAAGTGGTCGCGTATTGGCCTGCGAAAGTCAGGTTTCGCAGAGGAAGCGGTACAGGGCAGGTTGAATCCAGATAGTCGTCGCCGTCGTCAAAGGCGAGCCACTCCGTATAGGAGCAGGTTGCTTGCTGGCTCAGAGGATGCGCCGGCGCGTTGTAGTGCTCGCTGGAAAGAGCGGGGGTAGAGTTTGGCCCGCAACCATGGCCGTAAGTACAGTCGTTCCGATTGGTACCGCCGCCTTGGTAGATGCAGTCCCCGCTGTTGTCTGGACATGCCATTTTCAGGCAGTATGTGACGTATGACCAACCTTGTGCGTACGGGAGGGTGCCGAGAGCGGAGTCGTATTGCAGAAGTACGGTGCCGGTGGCGGCGCGCAGCGGTCGGGCAAAGCATGCAAGAGTTGCCAGTACCAGTAGTGATCCCGCTCTTCGGCCGCTCATCGGATAGAACATCGCCTGAGAATCGGATCTGGTTGCCAGACATGCCCCTCCTCTGGGCGTGCCCTATTTTGAGCATTGCATGACGGAATGCAAACAAGCTGGCAGGCGGAAGAACGCAGAATCACTGCATGTTAGGGCGGCGTTCGGTGATTGAGCCGCGCAAGAGGACTCCGCGCGTCGAAATCAGCAGCGGTCTGCGTCGGAGCCTTTAATCGGCGAGCCCTTGGGCGGAGCGGAGATAGAACTCGTAGGCGGCAGTGATCTCGGCCAGGGTATCGCCGGCGAATTTATCGAGAAAGGCGCGAGCGATCTCAAAGGCAACCACGTTCTCGGCGACGACGCTGGCCGCAGAGACGGCACAGACGTCGCTGCGCTCGTAGTCACTATGCTCGGGCTTCAATGACCTTAGATTGACGCTATCGAGACCTCGCAGCAAGGTGGCGATGGGTTTCATGGCTGCGCGAACCACGACCGTCTGGCCGTTGGTCATGCCGCCCTCCAGGCCGCCGGCATTATTGCTGCGGCGGGTGAAGCCCAGGCTCGGCGTGTCGCGAAGTGACGGGTCGTAGTCGATCTCGTCATGAACCTGACTGCCGGGCAGCTTGGCCACTAGAAAGCCCATGCCGATCTCGACGCCCTTGAAGGCCTGGATCGAACCTACTGCCTGCATGAGCCGACCGTCGAGTTTATCCTGGTAGCGTGCACAACTACCCAAACCCGGCGGGCAGCCGAAGACTCGGACCTCAACCAGCCCCCCTACCGTGTCTTTATCTTCCATGGCAGCGCGAATGGCGGCGGTCATTGGCTCTACGGCGGGGGGATCGGGTGTGTAGACGTCGTTACTGTCGCGAGCCGCGACCAGTTCACCTGCCGTCAGCTTCGCAGTGACGTTGGCGACGGCTAGTCCAATGCGCGTGACGAAGCCGACGGTGCGAATGCCGAAGGGCTCCAGGATGCTGCGAGCGATGGCCCCGGCAGCGACGCGGGCTGCGGTTTCACGTGCGGATGCACGCTCAAGCGTTTCGCGACAGTCGTTGGTCAACCATTTCAGGCTGCCGGCAAGATCGGCGTGACCGGGCCGCGGACGGTTGATCTCGGGAGCCTCGTCGATTCGCCAGTCCTTATTGGCGACCTGTATGGCGATTGGCGAGCCGATGGTTTTTCCCCGCCGGACACCGGAAAGGATGTTGACTGTATCGCGTTCGATCTTCTGGCGACCGCCACGGCCGTAGCCGCCCTGCCGGCGAGCCATCTCGCCATTGGCTAGATCAAGGTCGAGAGTAACGCCTGCAGGAAACCCCTCAATCAAGGCGATCAGTGCCTGTCCATGCGACTCGCCAGCGGTTCGGTATTCGAGATTGGCCATAGTAGTGACATTTTAGCTGGCCGACGCTGCTTCGCCAAAAGATGATTTGGCTTGAGCCGCTGACTGGCTGGAAGCCGGTCCCACACACTTAGACTTCGGCGGGACAGGCGCTAGAATCACCGATGCAGTTCGAGGTAAATCGCTGCACAGATTCCAGGAGCTCGCCATGTTCGATTGGCTCAGAACGAAGCCGACGTTCGTGGGGTCGGTGCTGTTTCCGGGGAGTTTTCCGCCGCGGGCCGAGGATTTTCTGGCACTGAATCGTCAGGGAATAAGGATTCAGCGATGCTCGGCGATGAGGGCTTGGCATTGGGCGTTGACATTACAGCATCGGCAATGGGGAACGGCGACGCTGTTCTGTCCGCACGAGCAGAGGCGACCTTCGCGGCAAGTGGTCACGCACTCGGTGGGGCTGAGCGACGACGAACGCGAGCAGATCATGCTCGGCGAGTCGAGCGTGATGGTCGGTATGCACCCCGATGGTGAGCATGTGCTGAGAGAACGCAAATATGCGCTGCGTTTCTTGCGGGCGGTAATGGGCACTGATGGGTTGGCGGCGATCGATCATGTTGCACAGCGGTTCTGGTCACGAGAGGCACTTGCTGACGAGTTGGCACATGATGCCGATCTGGACGTGCAGCAGATCTACACAGTGCACGCGGTGAGAGCAGGGGCTACTGAGGACGAAGAGGGGCCGATCTGGCTGCACACGCACGGGCTCGACAAGATTGGCGCGTTTGACTTCGATATTCTGCGGCCGTCGGAGCAGGTCTGGGCGAACGGGGACGTCATGCGCGCAATTGCGTACGCGATTCTCGAGGGCACGGCAGAGATTTCAACGGAGAGGTTCACCCTGGCCCAGCCCGGCGGCGACGTGCGGTTTGTATCCGCAGATGTCTTTCACGAGCGTGCGGCCGCGGCGGATGCTGGGCTTCGTTCGCAGGACGACGATCACAGCGAACCACGGGCGGTTGTGTGCGAACCAGGGACGCGATTGCTCGGGAGGTGGTCGCGAGCGGTCGAGCCTTCACACCTGTTGTCGCACGAACTGCCGGAGAACCTTCTGCTGAGTTTATCGCACGAGGCGTCGGAGCTAATGGCTCAGCGCGCGCAGGCTACGTATACGGTGTTCCGAAGCATGCTTGAGGAAGTGTCGGGATGTGCCTTCCCAACGCTGGTCAAGCTGGGATATCAGGTGGATGGTAGTACAAACGAGAACGACCGCGAGCATCTGTGGTTCACGGTCCACGAACTCGGCGATGATTGGATCGGGGGCACACTGCTCAACCAGCCTTACCACGTGGCGCGGCTGAGGGAGGGCGATCGCGGGCGGCATCCGATTGATCTGCTGAGTGATTGGGCCATCCTCACGCCTGCGGGGAATATCACGCCGCGGAACATGCTGCCGTTTCGGTTCATCCGGGCACATCGGGAGGAACTTCGACGACTCATGCTTGAATCGGCGAGATGAAACCCGGCGTCGCGTAGGAGCAACGCATGGGAGTGAGAAAGTGCCAAAGTGAGAACGTGAAAAGGCATTCGTCTGTCTCGCACGGAAACCCATCGGGACGAGGTTGGCGGGAAGATCGGAACGCTGGGACATCGACCGGATCCACCAGGCGTTTTTGAAGCTCCGACTGCGAAACGTATGCAACTTGAGGGTGAACACTGCAGCAGCATTCGTTTGCGGCGAGGCGGCGATTGTCTGGGCAGCGGTGGTGACGTAAACTCCCGTACAAACGGGAGGATATGTCTGTGGCGGATGGGCAAGCTTTTGATGCAGTGCTGATTGTGGCGTTCGGCGGGCCGATGGGGCCGGCGGATGTGCGGCCGTTCCTGGCGAACGTGTTGCGGGGGCGACGGATACCGCCGCATCGTATCGAGGAGGTGGTGGCCAACTACCTGCAGTTCGGGGGCGTGTCGCCGTTGACGGAGATCACGCAACGCCAGGCAGCCAGGCTGCAGGCGCGGTTGCGGCAGGCAGGTGGAGATCTGCCGGTGTACGTGGGCATGCGAAATTGGCACCCTTTCCTGGCGGATACGCTTCGAGAGATGAGCACGAACGGCGTGCGTCGGGCGATAGCCTTCATCGGGGCGGGGCACCACTCGTATTCCAGTTGCCAGCAGTACAAAGAGAACGTGCGCGATGCGCGGCAGCAGATCGTGCAGGAGGGGCACGCCGACATCGCCATCTCCTACGTGGACAGTTGGTACGACCATCCGCTGTTTATAGAGACACTTATACGTCATACACGGGCGGCGATAGATCAACTGCCGCAAGGGTTGAGAGCTGCTGCCCGAGTTGTGTTCACGGCACACAGCCTGCCGATCAGCATGGCGAGCCGGTGCAAGTACGTCGAGCAATTGCAGACTTCGGCACGGCTGGTAATGGAGGGCTTGAGTCAGCAGAGACAGGACCTGACGTCCTCTGAGTGGGCACTCGCATATCAGAGCCGCAGCGGCATGCCCAGCGATCCGTGGCTGGAACCGGACATTCGCGAGTATTTACGGGCGGAACACGCGAGGGGCCTGGCGGCGGCAGTGATTGTGCCGCTGGGGTTTGTTTGCGATCACATCGAGGTGCTTTTCGATCTGGACACGCGCGTCGCGGAGTTGTGCCGTGAGATCGAGTTGCCCATGGCGCGGGCGGCGACGGTCGGGGATGATCCGCTGTTTGTGGACATGATGGCCGACGTGGTGAAGCAGACCTACGAGCGGTATCGAAGGTTTCCGGTGCTGCCGATCGTGCAGGGGTAGGCGTTCTTTTCGACATCCTTGTGAATGAAAGGATGGGGTTCGGGGATGAACCCACGGATTGGGATCCGTGGGCTTTGGGTACTTTCAAGATACGGGGCTGGGATTGCATTACCTGATGAGCATGGCGTCGCCGTAGCTGAAGAAGCGGTATTTCTCGGCAACCGCTTCGGCGCAGGCACGCATGGTCAGGTCTCGGCCGGCGAAGGCGAAGACCAAGGCAAGCAGCGTACTGCCGGGCAGGTGGAAGTTGGTGATAAGCGAATCGACGACGCGATAGCGGTACGGCGGATAGATGAATATGCTGGTCCAACCGCTGCCTGCGGTGAGCCGGCCCTGCTCGTCGGCGCAGCTTTCGAGCACACGCACGCTGGTGGTGCCGACGGCGACGATTGGACGACCAGCCTGGCGGGCGGCGTTGACGGCGTCGGCGGTTGCCGGTGGGCAGTCATACCACTCGGTGTGCATGCGGTGATCGGCGAGATCTTCGACGCGGACGGGGGCAAAGGTACCCACGCCGACATGAAGCGTCACGAAGCTTGTTTCGATGCCGGCGGTAGCGATCTGCTGCATCAGTTCGGGGGTGAAATGCAGGCCGGCGGTCGGGGCGGCAACGGCTCCGGGTTGGCGAGCGAAGACGGTCTGGTATCGGTGGAGGTCGCTGGCACGCTGTGCGTCGGGCGCGGCACGATCGCGACGGATATAAGGCGGCAAGGGGGCTGAGCCGTACCGGGAGAGGATGCTCTCTGCAGGGCCGGCAGGTTCGGGTTGCACGCGCCAGGTGCCCTCG
>JBJKSL010000498.1:0-3485 GCA_046704145.1 Phycisphaerae bacterium | reverse complement strand
CCTTCGGCATATGGCAGGTGGAGCACTGCTTGGGAGCAAAGAAGTGCTTGGACTGCACACTGCTGACCAAGGCGTCCTCGCCATCGGGTACCGGCATCTCGCCAGCCAGCATGTTGGCCTGGATGCTGTGGTGCGGGGATCCGTGTATGCCGGTGCCGGTGTAGGTCTTGCCCCGGCTGCGGTGGCACTGGCCGCACAGATTGAATCGGGTCGGATCCTTCGCCGCTGCGACGGTATTCGTGGGAGTCGGGGACGTAGCTATCGGGTACCGCAACTGGGTATCGACTTCGTCCGTAGCCAAGCCATTGCCGGTGGCCTTGTGCGGATTGTGGCAGGTTGCGCACACCTGCGGGTGGAGGTCGTCCTGCTTCATGCCGAGGTCGACCAGGCTGTTGTCGGTGACCGTCTCGCCCTCGACGAAGGCCAACTGGCGGTAGTCGCCAGAGTGGCACTCGCCGCAGCTCGCCAACCGGCCGGGAGGATCAGCCACGAACTGGGCGGAATCCTCTTCCCAGAAGCCCGCACCAGCGTGGGACGACTTTGCCCACTCGTCGTACTGCGGATCGTGCGTCCCAGTGTGGCACTGGCCGCAGATAGAGGAATCAAGCATGGCCAGACCGTGCTTCGGCCGCTTGGCTTCGTTCATCGGATCGCTCACGTGATCGCCGCCCGGACCGTGGCAGTTTTCGCACTGCACGCCCGCCAGAGCATCGGTCGTCGCACGATCGACAAAGCCGCCTTCCTTGCCGTAGCCCACGGTGTGGCAAGGCAAGCAGGCAGCATTGGTGCCCTGACCGATGGCCTCGAGCGTATCCAACGCCTCAGAGTGAGCCGTCGTCAACCAGTCCTTGTGAACATCAGTGTGGCAGAAACCGCAGCCCACGCGGATGTCCCCGGCCGCCAGATCCACGACCGTGGTGGCGTCAGCCGAAACGTACTTGCCGGTAAGACCACTGTTACCGGTCGCAGCGGCATTGTTGTCGCCGCCACCGTTGCCACCGCCGTTCCCATTGTCTGCCGGCGGCAGAGTCGGACATCCCTGACCCATCACCCCGATGCAGATCATCAGGAGAATGCCCAGCATCGCTCCCATGGACCTCATCGACACGCAACGTCGTTCCGTCATTGCATCAACCTCCAAAAAGCCATCGAGTAAGTGGAAAGCTTAGTTCCGGCTGCATACAACTCCGGCCGGAACAGGACGCACTCTACCGCAGCAAAAGAACTTCGCCAATGGGTCTTTCGCAACTTTTTTCACAAAAGGAGTCAAGCCTCATCGGCCCTGTTCCAGTTTCAGCACACTATATGAGCGGAGTCTGCATTCGATGGGCCAGAGTGTCTCAGTTGTGAGACATGACTCGGCTATTCGGGGGCAGGAATCCGCCAAGTGTCCCATTTGCGGACGCGGCGCGATCCCCTCAGGAATCAGGCGTCCTCCGCCCTCACAAGCCCCCCCAAGGGCCCGCCTCGACGACGATGACGGTACGCAATGCTCGCGTGACCCCAAATCGCCACCCAGGGGGACGGCCTAGTGACGTATAAGTGCCACAAGGCGCGGCCATTATTCTTACGTCCATACTACGTACGTCACCGGCCAGCAGGCTTCAGATGATCGCTCAGGAACTGCAGATGGTATGGCAACGCGTTGATCCAGTACGGCCACTCATGCTTGCCCGGCCGTTCTATGTAGTCGTGAGCTACCCCCAAAGACAGAAGTTTGTCATGCAGAATGCGATTGCTCCAAATGAACGGATCCTCTTCACCAACATCGAGCAGCAGGCTCACCTGCTGACCCACGAACTTGTCAGTCAGGCCGAGAACGCTGTGTTCAATCCAACGCTGGCGGTGCTGTTCGAACGTGCCAATACGAGCGGCGAGAGGTGCGGGGTTGAGCGACTCGCGCAAATCCATCACCCCGCTCATGCTGCCTGCCGCGGAAAATAACTCTGGGTGGCGGGCACATAGGTACAGAGCACCGTGCCCGCCCATGCTCATGCCGGTCAGGCCTCGGCCGGTACGTTCACTCCACGTGTGAAAGCGTCGGTCGATTTCAGGGACGAGGTGCTTGGTGATGATTTGCTCGTACTGCCAGTCCGCCGCGTCAGGCTGATCGCTTTCAGCATCGAGGTACCAGGAGCAACAGCCGCCATCAGGCATGACCAGAATGACCCCGAAACGGTCGGCCAATGCAGTCAGAGAGCGGTGTGCTTCGGTGAATTTTTCATAGTAACGGGCGTACGAGACTCCGTATCCGTGCAGCAGATATATGACCGAGAACCGCTTGTCGGTGCTGAGATGTTCGTGCGGCACGACGACCATGGCCTTGGCCGTGCGGTCGGCGGTGCTGCCGGGGATACTGTAGGCAATGACTGTTGTGCACTCATCCAGCGGAGCAGGGGCCGACGCCGGACCAGCGGCAAAGGCGGTCGCGGACAGAACGAGAATCACAAATGCCGTCGTGTAGCTGCGTGCGCGCATGCGTGGGCTCCTTTCGCCATGAGATTCTGAGAGACGCTACGGCAGAGATCATACCGCCGTGGGTGCAGATAGTGGAGCCGGAATTGCGATCGTCATGAATTGGGGGGTGTGGCCGGTTTTTGGGGCATCACGTGGCACAGCCGCGCTCGGCTGTGTCTTCAACGCCGAAATCTCCAGCCAAGGGCGGCTGGGCTACAAAGTGCCAAAACAACTGGCCGCACCCTGAATTGGCGGCCGGGGCATTTGCCCTTTTGTTGCAGTGGTAGATTGGCTCTGGTCCCGCGTTTTGGGACTGTTCCATCCGGATAGCGTCTGCGGTCGTGGCCGGCGATCACTCTCCTGCGCGGTGGTTGGGAACGATGAACACCGGCAGGGAGTCCGATGGCAGCCCCAGTCTCTCGCTGTTCTGCCACGGGCTCGGTTGGGTCGTCGCCATCTGCTGGTCGCGGCTGATAAGCTCCAGCACGCATTCGCGTACCTCGCGTTCGAATCGCCGCGCTGCAAGGTAGTTCACATCCTGGTGAGAGCGGTCGTACTTGGAGCGGTCCGGACGAGGCGGCTCGAAATCGAGCGGACCGGCTTGCGACTGCACGTAAGCAACGTACTGGCCGGTCACCACATCCACGATCACGCCGGCAAGCCCTGCTGAATCCTCTGGTGCAGCCTGAGGGCCGTAAATCAGGCACAGCTCGATGTTGATACGTCGAATGGACTGCAGAATCTCTTTAAGGTCACAATCCGGCGAGACCGCACTCAAGCGGTCGAGCACGGCCACCTCCCGGCATTTGGGCACGGTCTTGAACAGCGTGTTCCAATAAGCGCCGTCCTCGCCCGACAGGTTGGCGATCTCCCACCCTCGTTCCGACGTGAACAGCGGATCATCGCACACGAACAGGGGATTGGGCCGATCCAGCCGGACCACGGCCAAGGCCGCTGGGAATCTCCCCCGTGAGGCCTCCTTCTCCAGAATGGTGTAGCTGTTGGGACCTGCCTCCACGGACTTGGCC
>JBJKSL010000497.1:0-3057 GCA_046704145.1 Phycisphaerae bacterium | reverse complement strand
TTGCCGTCCTTGCCGGTCAGGTCGAGCACTTCGACGGAGGCACTGATGCGGCCGCGATAGAACTGTGAGAGGCCGGGGTCGCGCATGGACATCTTGTAGATGGACACGTGTACGACCATATCGGCATTGAAATGGCGGCCGATCTCGGCGGGATCGGGGTTCATGGTCGGAAGGCCCTTGATGTACTTCTCAACCTGGGGTGCGGGGATCATCTCGACGTCTTTGACGTTCTCCTTCAGATAGGCGGAGATGTAGGCGTCGAGGTCCAGGCGTAGTTGTGGATAGTCCCACATGGTTTCGGGGCGGGCCCAGACGTACACAACGGCCTTGTGGCCGGGCAGGCCGGCGTATTCGGGATCGACCTTCTCGGTCTGGGGAGCGGTCTGGTAGAAGATGCTGCGCATCAGCGAGCAGCCGCTGGAGGAGAGTAAGGCAAGAACAAGCAGGCTGCTCAGTTGCAGAACTGATGCGGGCCTGAGGCGGTGGACGCAAAGTCCGCTTGACCGCACGTTATTCGACATGCTGCTCCTCCGAATCCCTGTGTACAAGTGCAGATGCTCAAGCAAGAAGAGCGGCAGGGTCTGCCGCAATCCTTGGTTCATCCTGGGGGCATTCTCGAGCCGTTCTCGAGAAGGTAGAGCACAATTTTGACGCCCCAAGCGGCGACAAACAAGACGGAGCCGATCCACACCAGGTGGACGGGGTTGATTCGATACCAGTTCAGGGCCGGCCGCCGCCCGGTAGCCATGGCCACAGCGGCGAGGACTCCGGCGAGAATCGTGCCTACGGCAAGGACAAATCCGGCCGGTTGGGACTCGACAGCCTGTACCACCTGTCCGCGGATGGTATGAGAAAAGGCGGTGGTCATGCCGCAAGTGGGACAGGGCAGGCCGGTCATGGTCACGAAGCCGCAGGGAGGCAGGCCGAGCTGTTGGTGGGTTCCTTCGCGGAGGCCGGTGGGGTTCAGGCGGGCGGCCACGGTCATGACTGTGATGGAGAAGGCCAGGACGCCTGCGGCATAGACACGGCCGCCGAACGGGCCGTCGAGCGAGACCCACTGCCAGAGGGGGCCGAGCGGGTGGCCGGCGCGTGGAGGTTCAACGGCTGGGCGCGCCTGAGGGACGGAATCTGCGGGCGCGTCGGCGATGGGCTGGATGCGATCCTCGGGCCTGCTCATGAGCATTCAGCGGTCCTTCGGAATCTCATGTGAGGCGGGCTGGATGCCGGTCGCACATGAAACCACGGGCAGGATGCTAGCGGGCGTTTTGGGGTGATCCCGCGAAGGGACCAACGGTCTACGGCCGAGCACGAACGACCTTCATGGGAGGATAGCACCAGGCTCAGCGATGGTCAACGAGGCTGGCGGCGGCAAAATGGTGGCCGACATGTCCGAGGGCGGCGCCGGCGTCCATGGCCATCGAATTCTCGAGATCGTTGAGGTCTTCGAGGTTGACGCAGACGGCCAGATCGACCATGAAGCGACGCAGAGCCTGCCAGCGTTGGGTTGCGACCCGCTTTACAGGGCTAAAGCGGAAGCTGTCCTTGATGCGGGCCTGCCAGTAGTGGTACTCCTCCTGGCGTTGCCAGAGCTGGACGAGGTCGGCGAGGCCTTTGCCGTCGGCCATCTGGCGTCGGATCATGAGCAGCATGGCCTGGGGGCCGATCTCTTCGAGGTTTTCGGCCTCGGCGAGGATCTGGGCCTCGACCAGGTTGGTCTGGCGGTCGTTGCAGCAGCGGATGGCGTTGGAGGCCAGTTCCAGCGAGCGTTCGGGGATTTCATGGCGAAGTCGCTCGTTGAGCCAGACGGCGGCCAACTCGCGCTGGACTTCGCACGTGGGGCGCAGCAGCAGGTCGCGAGGGATGGCCTCGCCGGCGCGGAATTGCAGCACCCAGCCGGCGTCGTGGTAGAGAGCGGCTGCGGTGAGGGCGCGGCGGTCGATAGCCCGGTCGGCCAGCTCAGGCAAGGCGGCGATGGCAGCGGCGACGCGGGCGATTCTGGCGGAGTGTTCCCAGACGATCTTGTCCAGCGGGCTGCCGGAGAGACCGAGGCAAAGGTCAGCTTCTGCTTTCCTCCACAAATCCGAGAGCATAGAAGATTCCTCGCAATCAGGGACACCTGATCATGTTAAGCGGGATTACAGATCGCATTATGGTTCAATGAAGTTCGGTTTGCCAGTTTTTTTCTCGAAGCGTTTTTTGAAGGCTGTGAGATTTGCGGAGGCCGATGAGCTATCGGTCTTGCGGGGCGGTCGGGGCGTGTCGCATTTCAACAACAAGATTGCGCAAAACCGACTTGTGGCGGCCGGGCATTTGTTCCAGAATGCAGTTTTCAATCTGGTCAGGGCAATCGCTCGTGTGGGAATCATGTCCCGCACGTCTTTTTCGCCGGAATCCCCTGCGGGGAAAGCATGGGAGAGGAATCGCGGGAAGGGATTCCCGCACCAGCGATTTTCATAGAAGGATTCCCGCACCAGCGACAACAGCTGCACCAGAGAAGAAGGGATTCCCGCACCAGCGGTATCAAGTGTAATCGGTATCAGAGTGAACCAACCTCTTCTGACAGCGGCACTTGTGGTTGTCAGGGATTTGAACCAAGATACGCTCCTATGCAAGTCAGTCCTGTTGCTACCAGTGGTGTCGAGTCCGCCAACGCCACCGCCCCACTGCTTCGTATGCGCAATGTGCGCAAGAGCTTCGACAATGTTGAGGTGCTGCACGGGGTGGATCTGGAGGTGCGGGCCGGCGAAATCCACGCGTTAGTCGGTGAGAACGGGGCCGGCAAGAGCACGCTGATGAAGATCCTGGCCGGCGTGTATGGCGATTATACCGGCACGCTGGAGATCGATGGTGAGTCGGCGCGGCTGGGCTCTCCGTCAGCGGCGGAGGAGGCGGGCATCGCCATCATTCACCAGGAGTTGGCCCTGGTGCCGTTTCTGAGCGTGGCGGAGAACCTGTTTCTCGGCCCTGAGCCCGTGACGGCGTGGCGGAGGGTGGATCACCGGCGGATGCGCCCGGATGCGGAACGTGTTCTCGACGGGCTCGCTCCCGGCATCGCCG
>JBJKSL010000496.1:0-2973 GCA_046704145.1 Phycisphaerae bacterium | reverse complement strand
GATGAGGAAGGTACCGCTGGCGAAGTTGCGGTCCAAGAGCACGCGTAGATCGACGATGGGCGAGTCGACCCACAGCTCCCAGATGATGAATGCTACCAGGCAGAAGCCGCAGACCACGGTTAGCTGTTGAATCCAGGTGGAGCCGAACCAATCTTCCTGTTGGCCCTTGTCGAGAATGACCTGCAGGGTGCCCAGACCGAGGGCCATGAGGCCGAAGCCAATGTAGTCGATCTTCAGGCCTCGTTGGCGACGGGCGTAGGGCGGGTCGATCAGCAGGCGTGCGGCGAGCATGAATGCGACGATGCCGACGGGGAAGTTGATGTAGAAGCACCATCGCCATGAATAGTTGTCGGTGATCCAGCCGCCGAGGGTCGGGCCGAGGATGGGGGCGACCACGACGACGATGCCGTAGGCGGCCATGGCCATGCCGCGGCGTGCTGGCGGGAAGGATTCGAGGAGTACGGCCTGCGCGGTGGGCTGTAAGGCTCCGCCGCCGGCGCCCTGCAGGATGCGGAAGAGGATGAGCATGCCCAGGCTGGTGGCGGAGCCTGCGGCCATGGAGGCTCCGGTGAAGATAACGATGCAGCCGAGCAGGAAGTTTTTGCGGCCGAACATTCGGCTGAGCCAGTTGGTGGCGGGCAGCACGATGGCGTTGGATACGAGGTAGCTGGTCAGTACCCAGGTGGCTTCGTCGGTGCTGGCCGACAGGCTGCCGGCGATGTGCGGCAGAGCCACGTTGGCGATGGAGGTATCGAGCACCTCCATGAAGGTGACCAGCATGACAGAAGAGGCAATGAGCCAGGGGCTGTGTGCCGGCGAACCGCACTCCAGTGCTGCCTGGCTCAGGAGTTCAGGCGGGCTGTCGCTCATCGCACCTTGACCTCTGGCACGACAGACATGCCCGCTCCAAGCATTACGCTATCGTCGTAATCATCGAACAAGATTTTGACGGGTACGCGTTGGACGACCTTGACGTAGTTGCCGGTGGCGTTTTCGGGAGGCAGCAGGCTGAAGCGCGCACCGGTGCCCGCCTGGATGCTGTCTACGTGGCCGTGCCAGACGCGGCCAGGGTAGGCGTCGACGCGAATGGTCACGGGTTGTCCGGGTCGCATATAAGTCAGGTCATTTTCTTTGAAGGTGGCGCGCACCCATACTTGCGAGGGCACGATTGCGAACATGGGCTGGCCCACGGTGACGTACGCACCTGGCTCGATCTGCTTGTGGGTGACGCGTCCGGCCTGAGGGGCGACGATCTTGGTGTAGGACAGTTGAAGTTGGGCCTGGTCGAGGGCGGCCTGGGATTTCTGCACGTCGGCCTCAGAGACGCCGACCTGGGCTTCGGCCAGCTTTTGTTGTGCCACGGCGGCATCGACGGCCTGCTTGTCTGCCGCGACGTTCGATTCTGCGGTTTCTGCTGCGGCTTGTGCGTCGACCAGTTCGGTGGGGGCGGCGGCTCCGGTGGGCAGGGCCTCAAGGCGGTGCAGGTCGAACTGGGCGCGCTTCAGTTCCGCTTGGGCGGCCTGGAGGCGGGCTTTCTGCACCTTGATTTCGGCATCGGCGGCGCTCACACGTGCCTTTGCCTGGGTGACCTGGGCCTGGCTGGATGCGAGCTGGGCTTGTGCTGACTCGACGCGTGCCTGGAAGTCACGGGGATCGAGTTCCAGCAGCAACTGGCCTGCCTTCACCTCCTGATTGTCGTGGACGTGGACGGCCTTGACGTAACTGGCGACTCGCGGGTCGATGGGGATCACGTGGGCTTCGATGAATGCGTCGTCGGTGGATTCGAAGTGAAGGCTATGGGTGTAGGCGCGAGCGCCCCACTTCACTCCGGCAGCGCCAAGGAGGAGGACCACGAGGACCACTACGGCGCGGCGCAAGCGGGAGCCGGTCCTGGGGGAGGAAGGCCGTCGGATGGAGGGACGATCTGCAGTTGTTGGCTCGGCTAGCTCTTGGTCCATGGATGCATATACTTGCTGAAACTGAGGTTACAAATCTTCAATGCCTCTTTAGTGGCACGGAAAGTTACGAAAGCATGATAATAGACATAATGAAACGAATGTACAATGGGTGCGGGCGTTCGTGAAATCGCGGGTTTTCTGCCAGGTTTTCGCCGGAATGGATTCCGGCGAAGAAGGCGTGCCGGACAGGATTCCGGCACGAGCGAGCACTTTTTCATAGAAGGATTGCGGTGCGAGCGAGCACATTCAGGCGGATCACCTCAGGGTCCAATTCCTATGTGCAGTGCGGAGCCCACTTGGTAGACGGCCAGAGCGGCGAGATAGGCGAGCGTGGACATGTATAAGAACATGAACGCCGGCCATCGCCAGGAGGCGGTCTCGCGGCGGACCACGGCGAGCGTGCTCATGCACTGGCAGGCCAGCACGTAGAAGATCATGAGCCCAATGGCGACGAGTGGGGTGAACACGCGGCGGCCGTCGGGCCAGGTGTCCTTGGCCAGTTCCTTTCGCAGCGATTGTGATTGGCCGTCATCGCCGACGCTGTAGATCACGCCCATGGTGCTGACGAAGACTTCGCGGGCAGCGATGCTGGAGACAATGCTGACGCCGATCTTCCAGTCATAGCCCAGCGGCTTGATGGTGGGCTCGATGAACCGCCCGAGGCGTCCGACGATGCTGTGTTCGAGTTGCTCGGCGGCCTGTTGCTGGTCGAGGCGGGCTGTTTCATTGCCGACGCCGGGGGATTCCGTGTAGTTCGAGTTTGGGGGACTTGTGCGCAGGGCGGTTCGTTGCGCGTCGTACCATGCGGCGCGTTGGGAATCCTGGGGGAAGTTCATGAGGGCCCAGAGTACGACGGTCATGGCCAGAATGATGGTGCCGGCTTGGGTGAGGAAGAGCTTGCTGCGGTCCCACATGACGGAGAGCACATTGCCGAGTTGCGGCCAGCGATAGGGCGGCAGTTCGATGACGAACGCCGGCGCCGGCCCCCGAAGCAGCGTGCGCTTGAAGTTCCAGG
>JBJKSL010000495.1:0-6464 GCA_046704145.1 Phycisphaerae bacterium | reverse complement strand
ACTATAATCACCGCAGGTGTGAATGTCATATTCATTTGAACGGGAGTCGGTTTTTGTCGGGTAACGGTCGCAAAGTCGTCGTGGCTATGAGCGGTGGCGTGGATTCCAGCGTCGCCGCCTGCCTGCTGCGCGAGCAGGGCTATGAGGTCACCGGTCTGTTCATGCGGACAGGCACGGCGGAGCCAGCAGAAGCAGCCTGCGCCACATCCTCGGCAGGTCCGCAGACTCCCGGCTCCACACAGCCTCGCCACATCGGCTGCTGCAGCGCGGCGGACGCAGCAGACGCACGCACTGTGGCAGGGCGGCTGGGCATACCCTTTTTCGCCCTTAACTTCAAGGATGCTTTCGACCGCATCATCGATTACTTCGTTGACGAGTACGGACGCGGCAGAACGCCCAACCCCTGCGTGATGTGCAACGAGCATCTGAAATTCGGGCGGCTGGCGGACTATGGTGCAGCGGTGGGGGCGGACTACGTGGCCACCGGGCACTACGCACGCATAGAGCAGCATGAGGGGCAGCCGAGGTTGATGCGCGGCCTGGACGCTGCCAAGGATCAGTCGTACGTGCTCTTCGGCATCGGTCGCGAGCAACTGGCCCGCACGCTGTTTCCGATCGGCGGACTGTCCAAGGCAGAGGTGCGCGAGCACGCACGCCGCTTTGGCCTGCCGCTTTCGGACAAGCCCGAGTCGCAGGACATCTGCTTCGTGCCGGATCGCGACTATGCCAGAATCGTGCGCGAACGCCGGCCGGAGGCCTTCCGTGAGGGGCCGATCCTCGACAGCACGGGACGTGAAGTCGGCCGGCATGACGGCATACCAAACTTCACCATCGGCCAACGTCGCGGCCTGGGCGTCGCCATGGGCGTGCCGGTATACGTTACGCGGATCGACCCGGCCACTGCGGCAGTGACGATAGGAGGTCGCGAGGACCTGTCGCGCGACTCGCTTACCGCCTCGGCTGTGTGCTGGCTGGTGGACCCGCCGACAGCCACGTTTCGAGCTACGGTGAAGATCCGTTACGCACATACTGCTGCGCCCGCTACGGTCGAACTGCTGGCGAGCGATCGTGTGCACATCAGATTTGACGCTTCGCAGAGTGCGGTAACACCGGGCCAGGCGGCGGTTATTTACGACGGCGATGTCGTGCTTGGAGGGGGCTGGATAGAGTGACACCCAAGAGATGCCTACTGGTTCTGCATCAAGGTGCCATCGGCGACTTCATGTTGACGTTGCCGATCGTTCAGGCCTGTCGTCAGCATCTGCAGGCTGACGAGGTCGTCGTGCTGGCTTCGGCGGCCTCGGCGCGATTGGCTGCGGGCCGTAGTGTGGTCGATCGTTGGATCTGTCCGGAGAGCGTCGGCCTGTATCGGCTGTTCTGCCGCGACCTCGAACTCGAGCCGGCCTTGGCAGAGACCATCGGCAACGCCAGTTGGATCTTGAACCTTATGACCGGTTCGTCATCGTGCGTGCACGAGCGACTTGCTGAGATGATAGCCGGCGAGTTGGTGTCTATCGATCCGCGGCCGACGCAACGGACGCGCGAAATGCGCCGGCACATTACACAGCAGTGGGCCGCGGACATTCGCGAATCTGGCTGGCAGATTGGCGAGCCACAACCTGCACGCATTCAACCGCTTTCGCCTGTGACACAACAGAAGCATGCAGCCTTCCGCATTTTGGTTCACCCTGGCAGTGGCGGTCCGGCCAAGTGCTGGCCGCTCGCGCGGTTCATGGAGTTGGTCACCTCGTTGTCGACGGCAGATGTCACCTGGATGATCGGCCCCGCAGAGGCTGAAGCGGCGCGGGCGTTGCAGGATCGCGATGAGCCGATCCTGTTCGAGTCCGATCTGACCAAGGCGGCCGACCAGATGGTTGGTTGCGATGTCTATGTCGGTAACGATGGGGGGATGACGCACTTGGCGGCGGCTCTGGGCCTTGCGACGGTGGCCATCTTCGGCACCACCGATCCGCACATTTGGCGGCCGCTGGGCGAGCAGGTTACCGTCGTCGCCCCCGACGAGCCACGGTCCAGCATGAAGGCCGTTTTGCTAAACGAGGTTCGCCAAGCCGTTGTGGCTGTAGTGACATCCGCAGGCAGTCGCACCGAAGACGTTGCTCGCTAATTGGAACTGACTTTCACCAGTACGCCGGCTCCGGCCACAAGCCAATGGCCCTGCTCGGTATCGAATGGCAGTTCACGGCCATCGACGCTCGAAATGATGGTCAGCTTGCGTGTGGCGTTGATCAGCTGCGGTTTGACGTTCACCGAGCGAGTCAGACTGAGATTCACGATAAGGAAGTAGTCCTCGCCAGCCGCGCTTGTGAATTCGCCGATCATCGTTCCGGGTAATTCGGGCAAACCCTCGCGACGTACTGAGGTCACAGCCAGCACCTGCTTGATCAACCGGCCGGGCAGAGTCTTGGCGGTCTCCACCGGTTGCCTTCCGCTGAAGAATACTCCCGTAGATTGCAGGCGGTTCATCACCGGGCCGAGCACGCGAACCTGCTCGTTCACCATCCGCAGATACGCCCACGTTTCCGTCCGATGGCCCTGCTTGTCCACCGGTGCGTAGCCATAACCGCGCGAATAGTACGTGTACCACGACAGGCCGCGTCCCCCGGCGGCAAGCGTCGTGTACGCCTGCAGCAGCAGGTTGGCCGGCGAGGGCGGCGGCGTCACCGGCCGAATCTGGTTGGACGAGACGATGTTCCAGAAGGGCAGCTTGTGCTCCAAGGCCACTCGCCGCACCTCCAACAGGTCACGATAGTAGCCCGCAGCGGTGCCGGCATTCTGCATGTCGTCAGAGTATTGCACGAGATAATCGTCGTAGCTGATGAACTGCGGCTTGACCTCGCTTACGTAGCGTTCGAGGTACTCAGTGAAGCTGGCCGTGCCGAGTTGGGACTGATCGGGGGCGCCGATAGTCGCATATCCGGGGAAGAGGTTGATGTAGGCCAGCTTGCCGGGCGCGTACTTGCGGACGGCGGCCACGGCCTTGGCCAATGCCGGGAAGGCCGGCGCGCCTGGTTCGTCCACGATGAAATAGCCCATAACTGCGGGGCTGTGCTTGGACGAATCAACTATTTGGCGGACATAGGCGTCGATGTCCGCGTCCGACAGATGCTTCCAGCCGTCCTTGGCGAAAGGCGATCTGCCGTTGGGCGGGGCCATGATGGCCTTGATGCCGAGCTTTTCACAGGCGGGCAGATCTTCCGGCTGCACAAAACCCGCGATGGTGAAGCCGCACGCGGCAATGCTGTCGATGCCGTTGGTCGTGCTCTGCCCGTGAACCTGGCTCCAGGGCAGAATGGGGAACATCGCTGGATCCAACGCAGCGTCAGTCTGAATCGCAGGCTCAGAAACAGCCGATGCTGCAAGCAGCGTTGCAGAGGCCGCGAGGCAAATAATGATCGCGCACCCTACGTCCCTTAGCCCAAAGCGTTTCCTCATACCAAATCCCTCAAATACTGATGAACCCCGCGGCTCGCTACCCGCGTCCCCCGCCCCGCACCCCGCGTCCCGTCTTCTCCAGCACCGGCATGCCCTCCAACTGCCGAATGCGGTCGCGGAGACGGGCCGCACGTTCGAAGTCCAGGGCTTGGGCGGCCTCGAACATCTCCTCCTCCAGCTTGCTGATCAGTTCCGCACGATCGTACTCCGTCTCGTTCGCATGTATAGCCTCGCGAGCGGTCTTGCGAGCGGATACCTCTTGCTCGAGGCTGTTGCGGATGGCCTTGACGATCGTCTCCGGCGTGATGCCGTGGTCGGCGTTGTACTTTAGCTGGATCCCGCGACGGCGGCTGGTTTCATCCATGGCCCGTTGCATGCTCGGCGTGACCTTGTCTGCGTACAGCACGACCTCGGCGTTGACGTTTCTGGCCGTGCGACCGATGGTCTGGATCAGCGAGGTCTCGCTGCGGAGGAAGCCTTCCTTGTCCGCATCCATGATGGCCACCAGCGAGACTTCGGGCAGGTCGAGGCCTTCACGCAGCAGATTCACGCCCACCAGCACGTCGAACTCGCCGCGTCGCAGGTCGTTGAGGATCTCAACGCGTTCGAGCGTGTCGATCTCGCTGTGCAGATACTTGCCGCGGAAGCCCTTTTGCTCGATGTAGGCGGACAGGTCCTCGGCCAGTCGCTTGGTCAGCGTGGTCACCAGCACGCGTTCGCCCACCGCGACTCGCTCGCCGATGCGGTCCATCAGGTCGGGCACCTGTCCTCGGGCGGGCTTCATATACACGACGGGGTCGACCAGGCCGGTGGGGCGGATGATCTGCTCGACGATCTCGCCGCCGGAGAGCTTCAGCTCATACGGAGCCGGCGTGGCGCTGACGAACAGCACCTGGTTCCACATCTGCTCGAACTCTTCGAAGCGCAGCGGCCGGTTGTCCAGGCAACTTGGCAGACGGAAGCCGTGCTCGACCAGCGTCTCCTTGCGGTTGCGGTCGCCGGCATACATGGCACGTATCTGCGGAATGGTCACGTGCGACTCGTCGATGACCAGCAGGAAGTCCTCGGGAAAATAATCGATCAGCGTGTAAGGCCGACTGCCCGGCGGCGTGCCGTTTAAATGACGCGAGTAGTTCTCGATGCCGCTGCAGTAGCCCGTCTCCTGGATCATCTCGATGTCGTACTTGGTGCGGGCCAACAGGCGCTGCGCCTCGAGCAGTTTGCCCTGTTGCCGCAACTGCATCACGCGATGGTCGAGCTCTTCCTGGATGGTCTTGACTGCCGCCGCCACGCGATCCTCGGGCATGACGTAGTGCACGGCCGGGTAGATGAATATCGACTCCTGCGAACCCAGCGTCTGCCCGGTGAGAGGATCGATCATGTCGATGCGGTCAATCTCGTCGCCGAAGAACTCGATGCGGTAGGCGAACTCCTCGTCGGCCGGGTGGACTTCCACCACGTCGCCGCGCACGCGGAAGATGCCGCGCCGAAAATCGACGTCGTTGCGTGAATACTGCAGATCCACCAGCCGGCGGAGCAACTCGTCGCGATCCATCGTGGCCCCGGCGGTCACCGATACGACCGATTGCTTGAAGTCTTCCGGCGAGCCCAGGCCGAATATGCAGGAGACGCTCGCGACGATGATGCTGTCCCGCCGTGAGACAAGCGAACTGGTCGCACTGAGCCGCAGGCGGTCGAGATCGTCGTTGCGCGAGGCATCCTTCTCGATGTAGATATCACGCTGCGGAATGTAGGCCTCGGGCTGATAGTAATCGTAATAGCTTACGAAGTACTCGACCGCGTTCTCTGGAAAAAGCTCGCTGAACTCCTCGTACAGCTGGGCGGCGAGCGTCTTGTTATGACTGATCACCAGTGTCGGCCGGCCGAGGGTGGCGATGACGTGGGCCATGGTGAACGTCTTGCCCGAGCCGGTCACGCCGAGCAGGCACTGGAACTTGCCGTCGCCGCGAAAGCTGGTGACCAGCTTTTCGATGGCGGCCGGCTGATCGCCCGCAGGTTTGAAGGCACTGGTGAGTTTGAAGTCGGACATAAGAGAAGGCTATGAGCTATGAGCTATGAGCCGGGAAGGAACAACCTCGCCCGGCAGTAACCGTGTCACGAATTGTTGATTGTAACGCAGCAACGCGGGGCATCCAACGCCCTGGCAGATTGTAGGCGGGCTGAGGCTCGCCGGCAGATCGCCGCAGGAGTAGACTGGATGACCATGGTCAGTCCGCCGCGAGAATATCACTGTCCAACGTGCGGCTGCGATCTGCGAGGCCAGACCGTCGAACGCTGCCCGGAGTGCGGTTTCCACTATGACCTGCCGGCGCTGAGAGACCTGGAGTGGCGGTCCTTTTACTCCAGGTTCGCTCCACTGTTCATGGCGGCGAAAGTGTTGGCATTCCTCACCATCTTCCTGGTTGGCGTCCTTACCGGCACGTTCTTTGTGGCCTTGACATTGGCCGTCCTCTCTCCGGTGATCGTCGAGAAGCGGATATTGCGTCCGCTTCCGCGAGATGCGAAGGCATCGGTCCAGGAGAGGCTGATCCGGCGGGCTCGCACATTCAATCTCATCGTGATCGAAGTGGATGTGCTGATTGTCTGTGTGCTGCTGTCGATATGGTAGCGGAAGCCAGGCCGGGCAGACCATGGGCGCCAGCTACAAGAAATACCGGCGGGAGGGCAAGCCCCCGCCGGCCAGGATGGATACCAAAGCTATCGTTGTTCTCCGAGGGCGGTCATGCCCTCGGATTCACCGTTGGTCATCGCACCAGTCGCGGGGGGAAGAACACGCTGTAGCTCGATGATGCCTGGTCGTTTGCGATGGCGGCGTCGTCCACACAGACGGCCGGCTGGATTATCACCTGCTTAGGGTTGCCCGTCAGCTTGACGCGCACCACGCGAATGCCCGCAAAGGCCACGATGGTGTAGCGAGTGTTGTTGCCGTTGCCGCTTACTGTCGAGAAGAGCGGGACGGCTCGGGGCATGCCTTTGATGGACTCGAGAGC
>JBJKSL010000494.1:0-3058 GCA_046704145.1 Phycisphaerae bacterium | reverse complement strand
GCGGTGGATGGGGCGGGGCAGTTGCATCGCTGCCCATTGTATCGACGTCGCCTGCAGATGCCCTGCCCAAATAGAACAACCTCCCGGAGCCCGTGCCCTGGGAGGTTGTTGAGGATGTCTACAGCATCTGCTGTTTGTGTGTAGAGGATGACTCCTCGGATTCTTGAGCTATTGAGGCAGTCGGAACGCTACACGCAAACCCAAACCGCTCTACCGCTTTCGCGATGGCTTCTGAACTACCTACGCCGCCGACCGAAGCCCACAAAGCCCAGAGCCAGGAAGGCCAGGGTGGTGGGTTCCGGGGTGGGGATGTAGGTGTACTCAACCTTGACGTTGCCGCTCAGCGTCATGGGGTTCCAGCCGCCTGCCACGTCGTTGTTGCCGTGGGTGTCGATGGAACTGGTCGCACTGAGATTGACAATGTAGTCCGCACCAGCATTGGTGTCCTCGAAGCTCGCCAAACCGATGCCGCTGTTCACGATCGCCTGCAGGACATCGTGCGCTCCAGCGAAGCTGATGATGGCCCCATCCGGTGCGGAACCGTCGATGCTGCCTGCCCCGTCGCCGTCATCAGGCCCGAGGTTGAGGACTTCGTGCGTCGTGGAGTTGAAGGGGATTGGGGTAAAGACCACTTCGCCACCCGTTGCCACCTGAGCATCGATGGAAGCGTCCACGGTGGCATCGGTCGCAGTGGCACCGTCGTTGTCCACGATGAAACTGCCCGAGGCCACGGTCACGTCGAAGGTGATGGTCACCTGCTGAAGCGTGCCCAGGCTGGTGTCGAACGAGTTGAAGGTCAGCGGTGTTGCCAGCCCGCCCGCGCCGATGTTGAAGGGCTGCGTTTCGGTGCTGGTCAGCGTAACGGGCGATGCCGACGCTTGGCTGACCATCATGCACACGGCCAGCACGGCCAATGACGAGATGAACGTTTTCACGTTAGATGACCTCCTGTTCCAGCGGTGCGGCTGGACCTTGAGCCTATTCCCACCTCAACCTTTTTTTTGATCAGGGCAAAACAGACCCCGGACGGTCGGTCAGGTTGATATGATGCCTCCGTCCACACTCCGGCTTCATTTTTATTCCTGAGAGGGGGGCGGGGTCAAGCCCTAAGTAATGGTTCTGTCGTAATTTCGTACAGCTGAGGCGTTATCGGAACATGCTGTGGGGCAAGACTTTACGGGTGCAGACGCCGGGCCGTCCGAGAATAGGGGACTGGGTGAGGCCGGAAACCGCCGTCTACCGAACCCTGAAGGGGCTTCACGCGAATAACAACTGCCGGACGCAATGCGCGTTAAATATCTAGGAAAATCTTCACAGCTCGGGCGAAACCGAAGCGTGGTCGAGCAGTTCGGGCTCGAATTCAGCGCAACGCGGGATCGAAGCCAGCTCGCGCAGGGCCAGGTAGGCGGCCTTCTGCTCGGCCTCCTTTTTGGACGGCCCCCAGGCGCTGGTGAACCGCTTGCCCTGAACCACCACGCTGACCTCGAAGCACTTGCTGTGGTCGGGGCCTTTTTCGTCCAGCAGATCGTACATGGGCGTGGCAGACAGGGCCTTCTGGGCGTACTGCTGCAGTTGCGACTTGTAGTTTCGCTGATGCTGAGTTTCGGCCGCCTGGCTTATGTGCCGATCCATAGTGGTCAGGATGAATTTTGAAACCGTGGCCAGATCGCAACTGTCCAAGTACACGGCGGCGATCAGAGCCTCGTAAAGGGCGGCGGCCAGGGACTGCGGCAGTTGTGAGCGGTCGCTCATGCCCTTGCCAAGGAACAGGCAGTCAACCAGGCCCAGTTCCTGCGAGATTTTGGCACAAATGCGGCGAGACACCACCGCGGATTTGAACTTGGTCAGCTCGCCTTCGAGGTATTCCGGAAACCGGCGGTAAAGCTCATGGCAGACCACCATCCCGAGAATGGCATCGCCAACGAACTCCATGCGTTCGTTGCTTTCCAGGCGGCAGTCGGCAATAGAGGCGTGAGTGAGGGCGGCGGTAAGCAAGCTCGGATTGCAGAATGTGTATCCGATAGCCTGCTGCACTTTCTGCAGCGCGTCTTGTTCGGTCACGATGTTTTCCCAGCTTTCGCGACCCGGCCGATGGCGAAAACCGCACATTCCGATGTGCGCCCTTCGCCGCGGGCCAGGATAGCGAGTCGTTCAGCGACCTGTCGAGGGCTTCTACCTAAATATAGTTCGTCTTTCAGGCAGGTCAAATTGAGTAGAATACGCGAAGTCGGGGATTTGGCAAAACCTGACAGGCTTTTCCGCAGGGTGCACGCAACGACCGCACACCTGCTTGTTGCTGGTCGTACAACCTGGTTGCAGGGGGGCGAACGGCGGGATACAGTCTGCCGCACTAAATAGTCAGCTCTGGAGATAAGTTATGCCTTGCAAAGGCCTTCGTCTGATGCACAAACACCTGATAGCCGTGGTACTGGTGGCCTTGGCTGCGGCGCCCGCCTTGGCCGATTTCGACCACTCCCGATACATGTCCCCCGACGAGGTCAAGCCGGGCATGAAGGGCTACGGCAAAACGGTCATGTCCGGCACCAGGATTCAGACCTTCAACTTCGAAGTGGTCAGCGTGATGCGCAACGCGTATTACGCCAAGCAGGATGTGATCCTTGTCCGCTGCTCTGGTCTTAATCTCGAGCATAGCGGCATCATCGGCGGTATGAGCGGCTCGCCCTGCTACGTCCATGACGGCAAGGGACCGGACCGTATGATCGGAGCCGTGGCCTACGGCTGGACCTTCAACAAGGATCCGCTGTGCGGCGTGCAGCCCATCACCCAGATGCTCGACGTGGCCAAGACACGCGACCCCGCTAATCGCCCCAAGGACGGCACCACTGTTGTATCGAACTATTCGACGCGCGACGGATTGGGCGGCGGCCTGGATATCGGTGAACTGATCGCACAGGCCTGGCACAAGCCGATCGACAAGAGCTCCTGCTTCAGTGTGTTCAATAATGACATCGCCAAATTCGCCGCGTCCAAGCCGGCCCAGTCGCTGCCGGACGGACTTGAGCCGCTCAAGATCCCGGTGATGGTGGGGGGCTGTCAT
>JBJKSL010000493.1:0-4893 GCA_046704145.1 Phycisphaerae bacterium | reverse complement strand
AAGATGTCAACTATGGGCGCAAACCCGGCCTGGCCCTGACCCTCGAAGTCATCAAACCCGCCCCCCATCAGAACCGCGCAGCAGTCGTCTACATGATGAGCGGCGGCTGGTTCTCCGCACATGAGATGATCAACCCCGACATATTCACGGAGTTCACCCGCCGCGGCTACACCGTCTTCGCTGTCGTGCACGGCAGCCAGCCCAAGTACACCATCCCCGAAATCCTGCAGGACATTCACCGCTCCATCCGTTTCGTGCGCTACCACGCAAAGGACTACGGCGTCGACCCGCAACGCATCGGCATCGCGGGCGGCTCGGCCGGCGGCCACCTTTCCCTCATGATCGGCACCGACGGCAAGCCCGGCAACCCCGCAGCCAAGGATCCTGTCGACCGCGAATCCAGCAAGGTCCAGGCCGTCGCCTGCTTCTTCCCGCCGACCGACTTCTTGAACTACGGCCAACCAGGTCGCGACGTGTTTACGGCATTGCAGCAAGAGCTCGGTCCGTTCAAAGCTCCGTTCGACTTCGTCGAGTTGGACGCCAAGGATCATCGCTACGTGCTCATCACCGATCCCGCCAGACGATTGCAGATCGCCCGCGAGATTTCCCCCGTCTACCACGTATCGCCCGACGATGCCCCCACTCTGATCATCCACGGCGACGCGGACAAGCTCGTGCCCATCCAGCAATCCAAGCTGATGCAAGAGGCCATGCAGAAAGCCGGTGTGCCCTTCAAGCTCGTGGTACGACCGGGCCAGGGACACGGCTGGAAGGACTTGTGGGCGGACATGACCGTCCTGGCCGACTGGTTCGACATGTATCTGAAACCCGCCGGCGCGACTTCGCGGCCCAAGGCGGCGGGATAAAAGGAACCAGGATTGCTACAAGCCGCCGAGGATGAATCCGATGCGAAGGTTCATATAGAAACCGATCAGAGCGAGGACGGCGGCTGCCACGCTCAAAATGCCGTGCTTCAACGTTCTGGTCCGGCAACTCTCCATAAATGCGAGCAAGCAAATGACGCCGCTCGCAACGCCGAGCAGAAGACCGATATTTGACATTGTGGAGCCGAGCGAGATCGCTCCTTCCGTTCCGACAGGAACACTCCATCCCCGGATTCTGCCTCCGCCCCACAACTGCATGAGACGCAGCCCCCGTAACGCAAGGTATGCGTGGTATCCGGCTGCCACGCCAATGGTAGCCATGCCTGCAATAAAGGCGCAGATTGAAAGGATCTTCGGCGCAGTGCGAGTCTCAGCGAAGGATTCCTCTGGCATCGTTTGTGCCTCCTAGCACCCGCTGTTGCCTGCGAGCACCTTTGCGAGGTCCTGCTCCACGCGGCTAACGTCACTCTCCACTACGCCTGTACACGATTGAAGTTTCAACGCGTCCAGGTCCTTCAAGCCCGCGCCGGTCAGCATCAGGACCACAGACGCATCCTTGCCAACCGTGCCGGCCTGCACGAGCTTCCTGACCGCGAAAAGTGTCGTCGCTGTCGAAGGCTCGACGAAGAAACCCGCGCGGGCGAACTCGCGCTGCGCTTCGAGGATCTCCTCATCGCCTACATCCTCAGCCGGCCAGCCGTAACGTCGTGCCTTGTCGAGGATCTCATCGCCGCCGGGCGGATTGCCGGTGGTGATGGCCTCGGCCACCGTGTGTACGTTGGTGAACGGCACCGGCTGACTCAGGCCGCGCCTCGCCGCCGTAACCAGCGGGCTGTTGTTGCGGGCCTGCACGATGATCATCCTCGGCAGACGATCGATCAGCCCCGCCTCCTGCAGTTCGCGATAACCTTTGAAGATGCCGCGTATATGCCCACAAGCCGAGGTCGGTACAGCGATGAAGTCCGGCACGCTGCCTTGCATCTGCTCGAACATTTCGAAGGCTGTCAGTTTGTAGCCTTCCACGCGAATCGGCCCGTTGCCCGACACGATGCGCAGCTTCAGCCGACCGGCCAGCCCCAGCACGGCGTTCTTCATCTCCGCATAATCCGGCGCCGCCACCTTGATCGCGTGCGCCCCGTGCATGGCCATGGCCATCACCTTCTCAGCCGGGGCGAACGGCGGCAGGAATACAATCGCCCGCAGCCCGGCGCGAGCGGCATACGCAGCCACCGAGTGCCCCATGTTGCCGGTGGATATGGTGGCCACCGTGTCCTCGCCCAACTCGCGAGCCAGGAACATGCAGGTAAGCGAGCCGCGATCCTTGAAGCTCCAGGTGGGATTCTGCGTCTCGTTTTTCAGCAGCAGATTGCGAAGCCCGGTGAGCTCCTGCAGACGACCGGGCGCTCGCATCAGCGGCGTGCTTCCCTCGCCCAGCGACAGTTCCGCCTCCATCCGCTCAAAGGGCATGAACTCGGCAAAACGCTCCCAGATGTCCGCGCCGGCGCGGACTTTCGCCGTTTTCAGTGTTGATAGCCGCACTTCCAGCGATTCGCCGTTGGCTGCGAACTCTTCGATCCGCTCGAAGGGATACTCCCGGCCCGTCAAGGTCGATACCAGCATGCGTTGTTTTGCCAATTCGCACCTCCAATTCCGGTCGCCCCAACAATACTACACGGACGAACATCGCCCGTGAAACGGTAAGGTGACCCCCGCTCAAGTACCGATATATCACACTGCAAATCCGTAATGATGTGTCTTGGTACAGGGGCCCCGGATGGATTCGAACAGGCCGCAAGGCTACATTTGTAAACGTTGCTCTTGCCGGCCGGTGCTGGTCGGAATCATTGCCTTGGCCACGTTTGGGTTCGCCCGAGCTGTTGCCGCCGCTCCTGCCGACTCCGGTGCAACCACCACCGCGCCCAGTGCAGCACTTTCGCCCCAAAGCTCGACCGAACTGCAGGAGATCAACCTGGAGGCTGGCCTGGAGGACATCGATCTGCTCACCATGGAGGTGCCCACCGTGGTAACCGCCAGCCGTCGCGAGCAGCGGATCAACACTGTCCCTTACGCCATGTCGGTCATCACACATGAGGAGATCAGCGCGGCCGGTGCACGCACCGTGACCGACGCCCTCCGCCTGGTCCCCGGCGTCAACGTGGCCGACCTCTCGTATGCTTCTTCCGCCGTCAACGTTCGCGGACCGGCCGCACTGCTCTCGCGTGAACTGCTGGTCCTGGTAGACGGCAGACAGATTTTTGATTCTCTTTTCGGCGGCACGCCCTGGCCTATCTGGCCGTTCCAGCTCGAAGACATCGAACGCATCGAAGTCATCCGCGGACCGGCGCCGGTCACCTGGGGAGCGAACGCTGTCAACGGCGTTATCAACATCATTACTAAGGATCCAAAGGACCAACTCGGCCTGACTGTCGAAGGCAACGGCGGCTCTCGCGGCAGTAACAAAGAACACGCCGGCTATGCGTTTGAGGACGGCAAACTCCGCATGCGCATCTCCGGCGAGTACGAAGGCAGCGACGGTTTCGACAGGGGCGGCTCACTGCTGCGCAAGCTCGACGACTTCTACCAGGCCGGTCGCACTAACGTATACGCCATGTATGATGCGACCCCCAAGGACAAGCTCACCCTCTCAGGCGGCAACGCCGTCATCCGAGGCGGAATACCCCCAGCCCCCGGGACCAGCTTCTTCGAACGCCGGCGGGCGGACGGGCAAGCCTCCTACGTGCTCGGTCGATGGGATCATACCGTTGCGTCCGATAACCGCTTCAGCCTGAGTGCTTTCGTCAACGATTCCTACGAGTGCCCCGGAGCCAGTCAGATCCAGTACCGCTACGACCAGTTCGGCCTGCAGTTCGGCCACACCTTCAAGCCGGCCGAGCATCACACTCTGACCTGGGGCATCGACACGCGGGCCGACTATCTGGACGCCAGCTATTCCGATCCGTTCATGCTCTCCAAGAACTTCCTGGGCACCGGCATCCTCGGAGCCTACGTGCAAGACGAGTGGCAGTTTGCCCCACGCTGGCGGCTCACTCTCGGCGGCCGAATCGATTACGACTTCTACGGCGGCTTCCAGCCCAGCAGCCGCGTATCGCTCTCCTACGACCTCAACGAGAACTCCATCATTTACGGAGCCATTTCGCGGGCCTTCCAGATGCCGCCGCTTGGCTCGCGATTCCTCGATGTGCCGCTCAGCGACGGCCTTGCCTACGCCACGTCCCAGCGGAGCGTCGAGCCTGAAAAACTCATCGCCTATGAAGTCGGGTACCGCGGCAAGCCGCTCGCCAATCTGGACGTCGGGGCGGCCATCTTCTGCCACAGCTACTACGACATGAGCAGCATGCGCATGCTTCTCGGTCCGCCGGGCCTGGTGCAGAGCCGCTTCATGAACTCTTACGACTCCACCATCTACGGCGTTGAATTGGACGCCAGGTACGCCGTAACCAAGCAATTGACCTTGCTGGGCAATTACACCTTCGAGCGTGAGGACGACCGTGGCGGCAGCGTCTTCGACCAGGACGATTTCATGGCCCTGCCGCGGCACAAGTTCATGATCGGCTCACTGTATCGGCCCATCGACCGTGTGCTCTTGTCGAGCTTCCTCTATTACGTGGGCGACTCGACGGCTCCCGATCCCGCCTTCCCCACGCCCTTCACCAACCTGCGCATCGACGACTACTTCCGACTCGACCTTCGTGCCGAGTACGAGTTCTGGAAGGATCGCGGCTCGGTCGCCGTGGGCGTGCGTAACCTGCTCGACCCCGAACACCCCGAGGGCGCCTCCAGCTTCCAGAACTTCGCCGAAGTGCCCCGTATGGTCTACGCCGAAATGCGTCTCGTCTTCAAATAGCGGTCGAACCGAATCGTGCTCTGCGCAAAAGAAAACCCCCGCAAGTTTTTGGCTCGCAGGGGCTTAATACCGATCGAACTTGAAACTCGTGCCCGCCGCGGCGGCCCAAGCACTGTCCGGAATAGACTTACGTGGCACCCGCCG
>JBJKSL010000492.1:0-4814 GCA_046704145.1 Phycisphaerae bacterium | reverse complement strand
CTCCAGTGGATGAGGCGTTCGGCCGGTCTTGGACGGCGTCGGCGGGTGGCGGAGTATGTGCATGCCAAAGAGCCAAGTTGGTAACGTCCGCGCTGCTCCGGGGCGAGGCGGCTGGGTGACAAATGGGACCGGCGGGGTCCTATTTGGTTGACAGGGGAGGGGGAAGGCCTTATAAGTGTCGCTGTGGCAAGGTGTTCCGGATACGGAACGGCCAACGTTGGGGTGGGTATCAAGGGCCATTGCATGCGGGTTCTGTTCATTTATCCGAATCTCAATGCCGAGGAGGGCTTCAACCACGGCATCGCCGCTCTGTCGGGGTGCCTGCGGGCTCGCGGGCATGAGACGGGGCTGATCAACATCAACGAGGCGCTGTACCGGGTGCCGACGGACGAGCAGATCGTCGAGCAGGTGCGGGCGTGGGGGCCCGAGTTTGTGGCCTTCAGCGTGATGACGCAGCAGTACAAGTATGCGCTGCGGCTGGCGCGGCAGATCAAGGCGGCGATGCCGACCGTGCCGATCGGGGTGGGCGGCGTGCACTGCATCATGTGCACCGAGCAGGTTAAGGGGGATGCGTTCTGGGACTACATCGGCATCGGTGAGTGCGATGAGGCCCTGCCGGAGCTGATCGACCTTCTGCAGGCGGGGGACTCGCGGTCGAGCGAGGTGCTGAATTTCTGCATCCGCCGGTCGGACGGCACGTACAAAGTCAACCCGCTGGGGCGGTATCCGGTGCTGGACGAGCTACCGCCGAAGGATTACGAGGTATTCGATCTGCCGCACATGCTCGGCCGGAAGAACGGCTGGCAGTCGATTCTCACATCGCGGGGTTGCCCATATCGCTGCACGTACTGCTTCAATCACGAGGTGACGGACCGTTATCTGGAGGAGGGCGGGGCGTCGCGGAAGAGCTATCTGCGTCATTACAGCATCAAGCGGATGATTGGGGAGTTGAAGGAGCTCAAGAAGCGGCACCCGTACATTGAGACGTTCATCCTCGATGACGACCTGTTCACTGTGAACAAGGAGTTCTGCACGGGGCTGGCCAAGGCGTACGCCGATTCGGGCTTGAACGTGCCTTACGTGCTGAACGGTCACGTGCAGTCATTCAGCGAGCCCATTGCCAAGGCGTTGAGCGAGTCGCCCTGCATGATCGTCAAGTTCGGCGTGGAGGCGGGCAGCGAGTACCTGCGCAAGAAGGTGCTCGAACGGCACATGTCAAACCAGGCGATTGAGGATGCTTTTGCGCTGTGCGATCAGTATGGTCTGCATTCCTCGGCGTTCTTGATGTTCGGGTTGCCTTACGAGACGCGCGGCATGATGGAGGAAACCATCGATCTGATGGCTCGCATCAAGCCTGGGCGTATGCGGTGGGCGATCTTCTTCCCCTTTCCGGGCACGAAGAGTTACACCATCTGTAAGCTTGGGGATTTGATCGACTATCGCAAGATGGACGCGATGGACAACTACTTCTGTGCGTCGTGTCTGAAGTTCGACGAGGCGACGGATCTGTTCATACGCAAGCTGCAGCGAGTCTTTCATTGGCACGTGAATGCCCGGGCGGGGCTGCCGTTGTCGGGAGATTATGCCAAGTTGGTGGCAGGGGTGGAGGGGATGGGCCTCGAAGAATGGCAAGCGGCAGAGGGAGCCATTCTGCAGCAGGACCGGCAGATCTCGAATGCGTATCTTGCGCAGGTGCCGGCGGGCGACACGGCGGCACGTGGTCGGCTGAAGCATTACTCGATCCGCTATACGGAAGTGATGGCGGTGGACAGTGACTTTGTGCTGGCTGAAAAGGGCGAGTACAAGAACCTGGGGGCGCGTCGGTGGCGGGCTTTTCGCGAGCAGATCAGCGAGTCGCGGGCGGCGGCGGCCGCGCTGAAGGCGGATATTATTGCTGCTGAGACTTCTTCGACTTGTGTTGGGATCCACGCGGCCCTTCCGGGCTTGCGTGTGGTCCAGCCATAATAATTACCGTGTGAACTCAAGCCTGTTCGGATTTTCAATTCTTCTACGGCATTTGCCATTTTTGTGTAGCGGCGAAGTGGGCGTATTTTCGAGGTTTTCGGCGAGTTCTTACGCTACACAAAAACTTAAATTGCTCTAAACCTTGGCCAATATTAGGCGGATAGTTGACCCCAGGGGCGCTGCGCGACGCTGGCCTTTGGGTAAGCTGTTTTGGCGGCGTTATCATGTTGGAATTGCGGTGGCTCGTTGGTAGCATAGGGGAGAAGCACCGGGGTGTATTCCGTTGGACAATTCCAGAGGTGGAGGAAGGCAATGCGCTGCAACGGTTTGGTCGCGAGCGTGGCGGTTCTAGGGCTGCTGGTTGGGGCAGGGCAGTTGCTGGCGGAGGCGGCACCGCTTGGGCCGGTGTTTGAGGCGGCGGCGGCGACTTACAACGTGCCGCAGGATCTGCTGCTGGTTTTGGGTGAGATGGGCAGCCGATTCGAGAATCGGGGGACGGAGCCGACGATCGAAGGCGGCTACGGCATCATGGGCTTGCGTGCCAACGCGATGGGCGGGGATTCGTTGTCGTTGGCGTCGAATCTGACGGGGACAGACGCGGAGCAACTCAAGGTTGACGCGGGTGCAAACATCCTCGGAGCGGCGGCGGTGCTGGACTCGTATGCCAAAGAAGCGGCGATAGGCCGGAAGGGCATCGAGGACTGGCTGCCGGTTGTGATTCGGTACGCCGGCCTGGATGCGGTGAGCAGTAAGATCTTCGCCCGCGAGTTCTATGAGCGGCTGCAGTCGGGCGTTTCAATTACGAACAGTGCCGGCGAGTCTTTCGTCGTTCCGGCTCACAAGCTTTCGCTCGATCCGGTCAGCATCGCCCCTTCGCAGATCATTACGGCTTCGGCTTCGCAGGACTACGCGGGGGCCATCTGGAGTCCTCTGAGCTGTAACTACAGCACGTCCGTCACCACGAAGGACACCGTCGTGGTTCATACCATCGAAGGTACTGCTGCGGGGGCCATTGCCATATTCAACAACTGCAGCAATCAAGCGTCGTCGCATTACGTAGTGAGCGAGTCGGGGACGGTCTGGCAACTGGTGCCCGAGCGGAACGTGGCCTGGCATGCGCTCTGTTACAACAGTCGGTCTGTCGGCATCGAGCACGAGGGCTATGCTGGCTCGACTTCTCACCCGGAGACTCTGTATGAGGCGAGTGCCGGCTTGATCCGGGATATATGCAACCGTTGGGGCATCCCTAAGGAGAAGGCACGGTCGGGACCGGGGCTTGTGGGGCACATCGACGTGACGGAGTGCGGGCAGTGCGGGACGCATTGGGATCCGGGGCCGGGTTGGGCGTGGGATCACCTGGTGGCCTTGGTGAACCAGATTGGCGACAGGCCGTCGTTTATCGTGGAGAGCCGATCCGGTGGGCTGAATTACGGGAATTACTCGGAAGCCGGCTCGTGGGCTAACTCGGCGGCCAAATCGACAGTCTACGGGAGAACTGCGGACATTGGCAGCCGATACTGCACGGCCAGTGGCGTCAAGACGGCTACATATCGATTCACGCCGAGCATTTCCGGGCTGTACAAGGTTTATGCTACTTGGCCGGCTGCTGCGGATGCAACCACGCAGGCTGAGTTTATAGTCACGCACTCGGGCGGCGCTACCAGCGTGATTGAGAACGAGAGGTATGATTCCGCCAATCTGAGCATCTCTAATCCTTGCGGTCGAAACAACTGGAATCTGCTTGGCGAGTTTACGCTGTTGGCGGGCACGCAGTACACGGTGACTCAAACGACGGCGAACCATCAGGATGGCGCGATTGTGCGGGCGGACGCGGTCAAGTGGATGAGTTTCGTGCAGTACAATGGGCCGAGCATCGTCCAGCAGCCGACGGGCGGGACCGTAAACTGGGGAGATAATGTGAGCCTGTCGGTGGTGGCGACCGGCGACGATCCGCTGACGTACAGGTGGCAGAAAGACCGGACTAATATCAATGACGGCACGCATTATTCTGGTGTCACCACTCCGAATCTGACGATAGCGCAGATTACGCAGGCAGAGGCAGGGTCCTACCGATGTGTGGTGACGGATCTTTACGGCGAGAAGCCTTCGAATGATGCTGTTATCACGGTATTCGGCAAGGGATTCCCGCCTGGAGACATGGATCACGATAACGACGTGGACATGAGCGACTTTGGAGTGTTCCAATTATGCTACACTGGTTCGGGAGTGGCACAGATAGACCCGACTTGTGCGGAGGCCAAGCTGGACAGAGATAGCGACGTCGATGCGAACGACGCGGATATTTTCGCCAATTGTCTCAGTGGGCCAGGGAATCCCGCACGCATGGACTGCGGGAATCCGTGAGAAGCATTCTCGTCCTCTTGGGTGCGGCGGCACTAGTCTGAAGTGCAACCGACAGTGTGTAGCGAAAACGTGGCGCACATATTGGGCTCACGTCGGTGAGTCCTGTTGCAGTCGTCTTGTCGGGCTCTGCCTGATGCCCTATGATCCTCGTGAAAATCGGAACGAGGTTTTTTGGGTTTGAAGGTGGTGCTAGTGCCCGTTTCCAAGATCAAACCACAACCGACGCGGCTGGTCCGGGAAGAGTCTGATGGGGGATTCCCCGGCAAAGACCTCTGGACGATCAATTTTGGCCCGCAGCATCCAGCCACACATACGACACTCCGTCTGGTGATGGAACTTGATGGTGAGCGGGTCGTGGCCTGCACACCGCACATCGGCTATCTGCACAGCGGCTTCGAGAAGCTGGGCGAGCATCTTGATTACAATCAGTATGTAACCATCGTCGAGCGGATGAACTACATCAGCCCGATGGCGGATGACATTGC
>JBJKSL010000491.1:0-4942 GCA_046704145.1 Phycisphaerae bacterium | reverse complement strand
TCCCTCAACTGCTCAAAGAGATGCGCATTATCAAGGACGCGGCCGAGGTCCAGGCCATCATCCGCGCCGCTGAGGTCGCCCAGGACGCCTTCCGGGCCCTGCGACGCCGCATCCGCCCCGGCATGACCGAGCAACAGATCGCCGTCGAACTGCTCAACCAGATGCTGCTTCGAGGCGCCAGCGATGCCAGCTTCCCCACCATCGTCGCTGAGGGGCCAGCCTCCTCGCTGCCCCACGCCCGCCCCGGAAACCGCAAAATCCGCCCCGGAAGTGCCGTCCTGATCGACTGGGGGGCAACCGTCAACCACTACTGCAGCGACTTGACCAGGGTACTGTTCGTCCATAAAATCGCTCCTCGCTTCAGGCGGATGTACCAAAGTGTCCTGTCTGCGCAACAGGCCGGCATCAAAGCCATCCGCCCCGGCATCGCCTTCGCGAAAGTGGACGCCCAGGCGCGCGGCGTTCTCAAACGCAAAGGCATGCACAAGGCGTTCTCCCATAGCCTGGGCCATGGAATCGGTCTGGACATCCATGAGGCCCCACGGCTCGCCCAGAGATCTGAAGGCCTGCTGCAGGCCGGCATGGTCGTGACCGTCGAGCCCGGCGTGTACTTCCCGGGAGTGGGAGGAGTGCGGATAGAGGACGACGTCCTGGTAACACCGGACGGCTGCCGCGTCCTGACCAATCTGCCCAAAGAACTCGACGACGCCGTCGTCTAGCGAGCCGCGGGGGTTAACCCCGCGCATATAGCGAGCCGCGAGGTTTAACCCCGCGCATAACAGCCGCACGAACTATCCGCGGCAATTGTGAGTTTTCAAGAAGCTCTTGGCTGTTAGCTCTGAGCTCTTGGCCAGAGAAAAGCGGACGCATCCTTCTCTTTGGCTAACAGCTGATAGCCTACAGCTAACAGCTTCTCTTCAACCAGGAGATACTCGTGATCGACGTCCAACAAGTTCGTGAGTTGGTCGAATTGATGGTCCAGCACAACCTCAGCGAGATCCGCCTCCGCGAGGGCGAAACCGCTATCAACCTCCGCCGAGGCCCCAGCGGCGAGATTGTCTATGCCGCACCGCAAGCCATGCCCCAATTCATGGCCGCTCCGGGTGCCGCCCCCGCCGCTCCCGCAACCGCCGGAGCCGCACCGGCCCAGCCCGCAGAGGATGAGGGTCTCGTCCCCATCGCCTCGCCGATGGTCGGCACCATCTATCTCGCCCCCGACCCGGACTCGCCGCCATTCGTCCACGTCGGCAGCGAAATCGACGCCAATACCCCCGTGGTCATCATCGAAGCCATGAAGGTCTTCAACGAGATCAAGGCCGAGGTCAGCGGCACCATCGAGCGAATCCTCGTACAAAACGAGCAGGCCGTGGAGTTCGGCCAACCGCTCATGATGGTACGGCCACGTAAGTAATGATTGTCGGCCGTAACAACTGACAACAGACCACGAACAACGGACAAAATATGTTTTCTCGTCTACTCATAGCCAATCGCGGCGAAATCGCTCTGCGGATCATCCGGGCTTGCAAGGAACTGGGCATTCAGACCGTCTGCGTCTACTCCGAAGAAGACCGCGACGCCTCCTACCTGCGACTGGCCGACCGCACTGTCTGCATCGGCTCCGGCGCAGCTGCCGACAGCTACCTGCGAACCGACCGCATCATTGCCGCCGCTGAAGTTGCCAACGTCGACGCCATCCATCCGGGCTACGGCTTCCTCGCCGAGAACGCTCAGTTCGCCGACGCCTGCCGCGAGTCCAAGATTGAGTTCGTCGGCCCCTCCGCCGAATCCATGCGACTGATGGGCGACAAGATCGCCGCCAAGAAACTCGCCAAGCAGGCCAAGGTCCCCACGACCCCCTGGACCGAAGGCGAAATCGAGGATGACAACGACGCCGTCAAATGGGCGGCCGAGGTCGGCTACCCCGTGATGGTCAAGGCTGCCGCCGGTGGTGGCGGTCGCGGCATCCGCCTGGTCCACAACGAAGCCACCCTGCGACACGCTCTCCCCGCCGCCCGCGCCGAGGCCGAAGCCTCCTTCAAAGACTCCACCATCTACATGGAAAAATGCATCGAGCAGGCCCGCCATGTGGAAGTCCAGATTATGGGCGACCGGGCCGGCAACGTCCTGCACTTCTATGAGCGCGACTGCAGCATGCAGCGCCGCCATCAGAAGCTCATCGAAGAATCGCCCAGCCCCGGCCTCGATGAACGAACCCGCGAGGAACTCTGCAAGGCCGCCGTCCGACTCGCCAGAGCCGCCAAGTATTACAGCGCCGGCACCGTCGAGTTCCTCGTGACCCCCAAGGGCAAGTTCTACATGATGGAGATGAACACCCGCATCCAGGTCGAACACCCGGTCACCGAGATGGTCACCGGATACGACCTGCTTCAGTGGCAGATTCGCGTCGCCGCCGGCGAGACCCTGCCCTTCCGCCAGCGCGACATCCGCCACAACGGCTGTGCCATCGAATGCCGTATCAACGCAGAGGACACCACCAACGGCTTCCGCCCCTGCCCCGGAAAGATCGAGGAGTTCATCGCCCCTGGCGGCCTCGGCGTACGCGTCGACACTTACGCCCACTGCGGGTCCCGGATCAGCCCGCGATACGACTCCATGATCGCCAAACTCATCGTCCACAAGCCAACCCGAGCTGAGGCTATCGCCTGTATGCAGCGGTGCTTGAGCGAATTCACCATCGAACCGATCAAGACCACCATCCCTCTGCACAAGGAAATCCTTAAGCATCCGGCCGTTCTCAAGGGCGATGTGGACACTGGATTCATCGAGCGAACTTGGTAGAATGCCCGGAATATCCCTCCGGGACTAACGCCTTGTAAACTCCCGATTCAAGGGTAAGACTGATCGTATGTGAACCTTGTGCCCGAGCCGGTAGTTTAGCCGCTATCCCGAAGGGATGCGATTCCTTCCGGACCGTTCGGTGATAACAATTAGTCACTGACGTCCGTACAGACTTGGATTCCAGCGGTGCTTTCGGGCCGCCGCTGCACAGCAACAATGAGGTAGAGCCATGACAGGACCAAGAACCGGTAACGCAGTCGTCGGTCAGGCCGGTGGGCCGACCGCAGTCATCAACCAATCCCTGGTCGGCATCATCCAGGAAGTCCAGAAGTACAACCACATCGGCCGACTCCTCGGAGCCCGCCACGGCGTGCGCGGCATTATCAACGAGCAGTTCTATGACCTCAAACGCCAGCCCAGCAACATGCTCGAGCTCGTTGCCCAGACTCCGGCCGCCGCTCTCGGCGCCACCCGCGACAAGCCCGATGACGAATACTGCGAGCGCATCTTCAAGGTCTTCACCAAGTTCGACGTCCGCTACTTCTTCTACATCGGCGGCAACGACTCGGCCCAGACTGCCCGCATCGTCAACCGCATCGCCGAAGATGCCAAGTACGAGCTTCGCGTCATCCACGTGCCCAAGACCATCGACAACGACCTGCTCGTGACCGACCACTGCCCGGGCTACGGCAGCGCTGCCAAGTTCGTGGCCTCTGCGTTCATCGGCGACAATCTCGATAACCGCGCTCTGCAGGGCGTCAAGATCAACATCCTCATGGGCCGCAACGCCGGCTTCCTCACCGCAGCCAGCATCCTCGCCCGTCAGCGGCCGGACGACGGCCCGCACCTCGTCTACCTGCCCGAGCGTCCCTTCGACGTCGACAACTTCGTCACGGATGTCGAGCAGATCTACGAGCGTTACGGCCGTTGCGTCGTCGCTGTCTCCGAAGGTATCCAGGACGCCAAGGGCGAGCTCTGGGCCAAGAAGGTCTCCATCCTCAAGACCGACAGCGTCCAGAAGGACCCCCACGGCAACATCGAACTCTCCGCCGGTGCCGGCTCGCTCGCCGATTACCTCGCCGGTGCCCTGCGGTCCAAGTGCAAGACCATCAAACGCGTCCGCGCTGACACCTTCGGCTACCTGCAGCGCAGCTTCCCCGGCATCTACAGCGAAGTCGACGCCTGGGAGGCACGCCTCGTCGGTCAGATGGCCGTCAGCTACTCGCTCGACGCCGATCAGGACGGCAGCGTCGCTCTCGTCCGTCTGCCCAGCACGACCTACACCGTGGGCACCAAGCTGGTCGCCCTGGCCCAGGTCGCACCGGACTCGGCCCCGTTCACGACCGTCGTCCCCGACGAGTACATCAACGAAGCCGGCAACAACGTGCTCAACAGCTTCCGCGAGTACGTCGGCCCCCTCGTCGGCGACCTGCCCAAGGTCGGCTGGTTCGAGCAGATCTCGCCGAGCTGATCGCAATCTTAAAACAAATAGTTCTCACCGAGCGGCGGGGTTCAGCCCCGCCGTTCTTTTTTTGGCCAAAGCGAGCCGTGGGGTTTATCCCCGCGCACCTTGTGTGAAAACCCGTTGAGGTCAAGCTGTATGCTTTGAGTGGCTTTGAGCGACGATGCGGTGATCCCACTCTTCTATCCGGGCGCCTCATTCGTACAAATGGGCGCATGACTCTGACCAATGGGCCCCCGCCACGCACGAGGGGGCGGCCGCCGCGTACGAGAGCGCGGCCTTCGCGCGCGCCGGAGCGGCTGCCTCATACGTAAGGGCGGCATTCACGTACGCGAACGCGGCCGCCGCGCGCGTAAACGCCCTCCCGTGCACAAGAGAACGGCTCCCACGTCCCAGCCAACCCCCCGTTCAACGACTTGTGGCCTTCGAAGACCTCCACAGCCTGCCCGCAAACTCGATCGCCCATCGCTGATCGCTGATCGCGAAGTAGACCGGGGCCACAGTCCCCCCAAACTCCGCCCGGAAGAACAAGGAGCTCGCACCAGTCCCCACACTGCGGTCAAGGCACTCCAGATCGTGAACATGAGCCTGGAATTCAGACTTGGGCACGGGCGTCCGAGCGTCTCCCCATCGGGATAGCCCCAGTTGGTTGTTCGAGAGTGCGGTGGCTGCCCCATCTTT
>JBJKSL010000490.1:0-4011 GCA_046704145.1 Phycisphaerae bacterium | reverse complement strand
CACCTGTTGGCTGGTCAGCGATGTCGGCGGAATCCACTTGGACTCGCCCAGTTGTACCGCCCGCTGATGTATGGGTCCGGTGCCGGCTCCGGTGAGTCCGTGACAGGGGAAGCAGTATATGCCGAAGCGCTGCTGCCCATGTCGCACCAGCGATTCGGTTACCGGCATGGGCAGATACGTGGCCCACTGGCCATTGATCTTGCCGCGATACAGCCAATCGTCTGCTTGCAGGTCGCTGCGCGCCACCGTGCCCGGTACGTCCGGCCGCATAACCCGGCCGTCAGCGAAGAACGGACTGGCTGCCTGCGGATTGCACCGCGGCTGATTGTCCATGTCCTGGATGATGTGTAGTTTCGTCGAGTCGCTCCGCACGGCCCGCGCACGCGCGATCAGCACCAGCGGCAGCCATGAAAGCACGACTGCGACCGGCAGTACATACATCACCCAGCGTGGCACCGGCGGTTTACGCATCTACTCCTGCACCTCCTCGACGTGCCGTGCTTTGAGTGCCAGCAACATCTTGGCCGTCCGCTGACGATCGAATTTGGGATCGGCCGCCTCAATCGCGATGAAGAAGCGGTCCTGCGTCGCTCGTCGAAACCGTTCGTGCCTGAACAGCGGGTTGTGCAGCATCGGCAGACGGTTGAGGGCGAGCATGCCGAACACGGCCCCGAAGGCCGCCAGCAGCACGGTAGTCTCGAATATCACCGGTATGTTGGCCGGCAGGCTGAAGAAGGGTTTGCCCGCGATCGCGAACGTATAACCCCGCAGAGCGTAAGGCACCGGAAAGCTCACCGCGTTTGTCCACCACACCAGCACCAGGCCGGCAAGCGTGCCGCTCAGCCCCAGCACAAACACGATCCATGGCAGCTTGGTCCGCTCGATGCCCATGGCCTGATCCATGCCGTGCACGGGAAACGGTGAATGCACGTCCCAGCGCTTATAGCCCTTGTCGCGCACGCCGCGCGCGGCCGCCAGCAGCGCTTGCGGATCGTCAAACTCGGCAAGCAAGCCGTAGAGTTGCGCGTCTGCCTGAGATGTGCTTGCCTGACTGCTCATCCTCGAGCTTCTTTTGTTAGAGCGTCTTCATCCGCCATTGGCCCGCCATGCCCGTGTGCTGTCGGCATCACGTGCTTCACCTCTGCCATGGCCACCATGGGCAGGTAGCGGCAGAACAGCAGAAACAGAGTCATGAACAGCCCACCGCTGCCAATGAGCATACAGATGTCTACCCAGGTCGGCACGAACATGTGCCAGGAACTGGGCACGAAATCGCGGCTCAGCGAAGTCACGATGATGACGAAGCGTTCGAACCACATGCCGATGGTCACCGCCAATGCGACGAACAGAATCCACCAGCGGTTGGTGCGCAGCCGCTTCGACCAGAACAGTTGCGGGGCCAGCACGTTGCAGCTTACCATCGTCCAGTAGGCCCAGGCGTACGGGCCGAGCATGCGATTGATGGAGACGAATCGCTCGTAGAGGTTCCCGCTGTAGTAGGCCATGAACAGTTCGGTGGCATACGAGTAGCCGACGATCAAACCCGTGGTCAGCAGGATCTTGCACATGTTCTCCAGGTGCCGGGTGGTGATCAGTTCCTTGAGCCCGAACAGCTCGCGAGCCGGCACCGCCAGCAGGAGCACCATGGCGAAGCCGCCAAAGACTGCGCCGGCTACGAAGTAAGGCGGGAAGATGGTCGAGTGCCAGCCAGGCAGAATCGCGGTCGCAAAGTCGAAGCTCACCACCGAGTGCACGCTGAGCACCAGCGGCGTGGCCAAGCCGGCCAGCAGGAGGTATGCACGCTCGTAGCGATGCCACTGGCGGTTGCTGCCCGTCCAGCCGAGCGAGAGCACGCCGTACACGATCTGCCGCACCTTGCCCGTGGCCCGATCGCGGAAGGAGGCGAGGTCCGGCACCATGCCGATGTACCAGAACAGGAGAGACACGGTCGCGTAAGTGCTCACCGCGAAGACGTCCCACAGCAGCGGCGAACGGAAGTTCGGCCACATGGACATCTGGTTCGGGTATGGGCCCATCCAGTACGCCAGCCACGGCCGACCCACGTGGATGGCGGGAAAGATGCCCGCGCAGATCACCGCAAAGATGGTCATGGCCTCGGCGAAGCGGTTGATGCCCGTACGCCAGTTCTGCCGGAACAGAAACAGTATGGCGGATATGAGCGTGCCGGCGTGGCCGATCCCGATCCAGAACACGAAGTTGGTGATGGGGAAGCCCCACGCCACGGGTTGATTGTTGCCCCACACGCCTACGCCGGTGGTGACCAGGTAGCCGATCAGTCCGAAGAACATCGCCGCCAGGGGGGCGAAAATCGCGAACGAGATGTACCACGCGCGCGGCGGGCGCGGGGCTTCGGCGATTCGGCAGACCTTGTCCGTCACCGAGCCGAGATCGTTTTCGCCGATGACCAGCTTCGGCCGATGCCGTGGATCCTCGTCGTAGGGCGTGGTGTCCACGAGCGGTTCGCTGAACAATCTGTCGGGTAGTACAGCCATGTATCTACGTCTGGTTGACAAGCCGCCAGGCAATTTTGAACCACAGAGGCACAGAGGCACAGAGAAGAGGCACCACCAGGTCACACGTATATAGGTTCACTGTTCCTCTTTAGGACGCACACCTCTTCAACTCCTCTATCGGTGCCCATCAGTGTTCATCTGTGGTCCAACTCTTTTTGCCATCTTTCCTCGCTTCTCCGTGGTTCAGGTGTGCTTCTGGCCGGTATTTCTAATCCTTGCCAGGTATTTTGTTCGCGGCCGAATGTTCAGTTCATCGAAGATCGCGTACGCCCGATTGCCTTCCTGCAGCTTTCGCACGCGGCTGTTCGGGTCGTTCAGATCACCGAACACGATGGCCTGCGTCGGGCAGGTCTGCGCACATGCCGGCTCGACCTCGCCGTCGGCGATCTGGCGGTTCTCGTTGATGGCCTGGATCTTCGCATGTTGAATGCGCTGCACGCAGAAGGTGCATTTTTCCATCACGCCGCGCATGCGTACGGTAACATCGGGGTTAAAGCCCATCTTGCGAATGGCGTCGATGCTCTCGACCTGTTGAGTGTCCGGCATGCCAAGCCACGGCACCCGGCTGGCTTTAGGCCCTCGGCTGTGATAGTCGAAGTAGTTGAACCGCCGCACCTTGTAGGGGCAGTTGTTACTGCAGTAGCGTGTGCCGATGCAGCGGTTGTAGACCATGGTGTTCAGGCCGTCGGTGTCGTGGACGGTGGCCGCTACGGGGCAAACGCTCTCGCACGGCGCGTTTTCGCAGTGATGGCACGTCATCGGCTGGTAGGCCACCTGCGGGTTGGGGTCGTCGGCCTCGCCGCTGAAATAGCGGTCGACGCGGATCCAGTGCATCTCGCGGCCGACGAGGACCTCTTCTTTTCCGACAATAGGGACGTTGTTTTCCGCCTGACAGGCCACCACGCAGGCGTTGCAGCCGATGCAGGTCGAAAGATCGATGGTCATTCCCCAGCGATGTTCCTCAAACTTCAGCGGCGGTCCCCAAAGCTGCAGAAGGTTGCCCGACTTGCCTTGCCCATCTGCCTTCAAGGCTTGCCCATCCGTCTTCAAGGACTGCGGCAACTTGTTGCCGCTCTCTTGTGTGGGACCGGCATCTTGCCGGTCTGACTGTCCGGAACAGGACACCTCGCGGATCAACTCAGGCACCCGAAGCTTGCGCTCTTCATACCCCAGCCGATCGATGGCGTGATGGTTTTGCGTACAGGCCAGCTTGTAGCTCTTGGCTGCCTTGCCAAGAGTAATGGTGGCATGTGCGATATACATGGCATCGCTTGTACGCAGCGAATAAGTATTGACGCCTACGCCGTCGCCCACGCGGCCGGCTACCGAGCGCCCATAACCTAGCGGCAGGGTCAACGTTCCCACTGCCTGGCCCGGCATGATGTAAACCGGCATCTCCATTGTCCGCTGGCCGACATGAACGGAGACGACGTCGCCGGTCTTGAGACCGAGCCTTCCCGCATCTGCAACCGAAATC
>JBJKSL010000489.1:0-10301 GCA_046704145.1 Phycisphaerae bacterium | reverse complement strand
GCTCCCTGGCCGACGACCACGGCGTGGGCACCGCGCAGGGGCATCCTGGTCTCGTTGATGATCTCCACCACCGCCAGGGCCGTGCACGGGGCAATGATCGGATGGTTGTAGAACACCATCCCAATGTTAGCGGGGTTCACGCCCTCGACATCTTTATAGGGGTCGATCCGGTACTGCATCTCGTGCGGGTCGATGGAGGGCGGCAGGGGCAGGTGCAGCATGATGCCGGTGACGGACGGATTTGCGTTCAGCTCGTCGATTTTTTGCAGGACGCAGGCTGAATCGCACTCAACCGGCAACTGGACCAGTTCATAGGCGATGCCCAGCTTCTCGCACTGTCGGGCCTGGGAACGGGCGTAGACCATGCTGGCCGGCGGTTCGCCGACGAGCAGGGCCACCAGCTTGAGCGAATGGCCCTTGGCCCGCAGTGCCTCGGCCTGGGTGCGGATATCCGCCTGCATTCGCTCGGCCAGCCGATTTCCGTCAATGATCGTCGCCGCCATGCGTCACCACCCTGTGGGACCGGCTTCCAGCCGGTCATTTGGACCGGCAAGATGCCGGTCCCACACAAGACCAAGCTCCGCGCAGTCGCAAACACGCACATCATCCAACGAAAACCGAAATCAGACCGGCTGGAAGCCGATCCCACAGGGTTTTGTCAGATGGCCTTACAGGCCGGCGGCGATCTGTTCGAGGACCTGCAAGCCCTCGCGGAGGGCCTCCTCGCTGATTAACAGGGGCGGGTTGATCTTGATCGCACAGCCACCAACGCCTACCGGAGCAAAGAGCATGATACCGCGCTGGACGGCCTGGAGCACCATCTGCCAGGCGGCGCCTGGTTCGGGCGTGGTCGTGCCGGGCTTGGTGAACTGCACGCAACCGACGAGGCCGACGGCATCGTAGTGGCCGACCTTGCCGCGAGCGGCGGCGGTGATGCGCTTCACGCCGTCGGCGAGGATGGGGGCGAGCTTGACGACGTTGTCGATCAGTCTCTCGTGGCGGATGGACTGCAGATTGGCCAGGGCAGCCGCACAGCAGAGCGGATTGGCCGAGTGCGTGCTGGTCATCTCGCCCGGGCCGTACATGCTCATGAGTTCGTCGGTGCCAAGGACGGCGGAGAGCGGCATACCGCCGGCGATGCCCTTGCCGCAGGCGGCCAAGTCGGGCACGACGCCCAGATGCGAGAAGCCGAAGGGCGTGCCCGTGCGACCGAAGCCGGCCTGCACCTCGTCGAAGATCATGACGGCCTTGTAGCGGTCGCACCACTTGCGAAGAGCCTGGGCGTAGGCGGCGGGCATGAGGGTCGCGTTGCAGCCCTGGTAGGTTTCGCCCATCACGCCGCAGACGTGCTCGGGATTGATGCCCTTGTCGGCAAGAGTTTTCTCAAACACGGCAAAGCTGGTGTCGGTCTGGCGGAAGCCGTCGGGGAACGGCACCTGGACGAAGTCGGCGTTGTCGCCAATCCAGCTCTTGAGGGCGGCCGCTCCGCCGGCGAGTTGGGCCCCCATGGTGCGGCCGTGGAAGCCGTTCTCGAAGGTCACCATGATGCGCTTGGCCGGTCCGCCGACCTTGAGGCCGTAGGTGCGGGCCAGCTTGATGCAGCACTCGGTGGCTTCCGAGCCCGTGGTCAGCAGGAAAACGCGCTTGAGCGGAGCAGGCAGCCAACTGGACAACTCTTCGATCAACTGCAGACGAACCTCAGTGGCGAAGCAGTAGGCGTGATACAGGCCCTGGTCGACCATGCCGCGCAGGGCTTTGGTTACTGCCGGGTGGTTATGGCCAACGCTGGTCACCAGTACGCCGGAGGAAAAATCGATCCAGGTGTTGCCGTAGTGGTCGCTGACCGTGGCCCCCTGGCCATGATGCCAGATGACCGGCGGTTGGCCGCCCATGCTGCGCGGTTCGGCGTCGCGGAGTCGCTGCAGCAGCGGGATGGAGTCCGGCACGGGGATCGGCGTGCAGATTCTGCGGTTCGGGGTCTCGACCGCTTCGACGTTCACGGGCTGCAGGGGGAATTCTTTCGTGGCCATGGCAAAGATCCTTGGTTCCAGAGTTACAGTGTTCGGGTTTCAAGTTTCAGGTTTAAAGTTTCAAGATTCAGGTTTCACACGAGGATTTGCGTTTTGCGGAGGCGCGGGCCTCTTTGTTGATCGCGTCCAAATGTTGCCGCAGGGTGCGAGTGCTGGCGGCCAGATCGCGTTTCTCAACGGCGGCGAGCAGGCGACGATGAAAGTCCAGAGCGGCGTCCTCCTCGCCTTCCTGCTGCGAGGTGTAGACCGCGGAGAAGCGGTGGTACTCGTAGATGGCCTCGAAGGCTGTGACCAGCACCGCGTTTCCGCTGGCCCGCACGAGTCCCTGATGAAAGGCCAGATCCAGCTCGAGGAACTCGGGCAGGTTTTCGACCGCAGCCGACATCCGCGTGAGCAGCGAGCGCAACTGCTTGATCTCGCCGGGCGAAATCCGCCGGACAGCCTGACGCAGGGCGGCCAGTTCGATGGCCTTGCGGGCGTCGACGATGTCGGCGAGGTTCACACTCTCAAAATCGGGCGGCAGGAAGTGCTGCGGCAGGCGGGCGTGGCCGAGACCCTGCACGTAGACGCCGGAGTTGGCTTTGATGCGTACGACGCCAAGGCTCTCCAGCCGTGCCAGGGCCTTGTGGACCGTGCCGCGGGCGACCTTGAACTGCTCGCAGAGTTCGCGTTCTGCGGGCAGCCTTTGGCCGACGACATACGCGCCGCCGGCGATGCGGGCGATGACCTCACGGATGATCTGGTTGTGCAGATGGTCCCGGTCCATAATTGGTACACTTAGTGTACCACTTGGGGCGGGTATGTCAAGCTGGCGCGATCGTCATAGGGCAAACAAGGAGTTCAGGGCCTTATCGCGAAGGCGCGGATGCAGGAAATGGTACGTGACGCCCCGGTCGGGATCCTGTTGCTGCAGTTTCAGGTCTGACCAGTCTCTGGCCAACACGCCGTGGACAATCTGGTGGGCGCGCAGCAACGGATCGGCGAATGCGAAGATGGCGCGGTAGAGCGTTTGCGGCGTGATGCCGCTGCCGGCTTTGATGGTCAGCTTGGGATAGTCGCCGATGGCCAGGATGTCGCCGGTGTCCAGGCCGGCGGACAGATGGAAGCAGGACATGGAGGGCTGACCGCGGACCAGCGTCGACCACAGCAGGCCGTCGGCCCCGCGGACGTGCGGCAGATGGCCGGGGTGTACGTGCAGGAAGTTCAAGCCGGGGATGTCGATCACGCGCGCCGGCAAGAGCCCGCCGCCGGTGAACAGGACGGCCTGTGGGACCGGCATCTTGCCGGTCTGCCCGACCGGCTGGAAGCCGGTCCCACATGAATGCGGCTGCTCGGTGGCGAGCGCCCTTAGGGCCTGAAATACGTCATCATCCTTCAGATTCCGCGCGACGATGCGCTGCACATCATCCGCGTACGCTTCGTAGCGGAGGGGGCCGTACATCTCGTCGATGAGTTGCGCCGGCCGATCGATGACCGGTTCGAGGGCGGCGGCCATGGCGCGGACCAGCTCGGGATGCTGTGCCCGAATGCGTCGCGGCCAGTAGTTCAGGGCGACGTCCTGAGCTTTCTCCGCATACCAGGTTCGCAGCCGACTGGGGAACCAGCGGCCCACCGGCTTGTGCGATTGAGGATGCTCGCTGAGGACCAGCAACAGGATCTTACTTGGGCGTAGACCGGCGCGGCGCATGGTGGCCAGGTAAGCGCGGGCACACGGACCATCATAGGCGAGCACGGCCAGCGGCAGTGTGCGCACCTCGGCACTTGCCTCATGCGAAACCCGCGGAAACGCCGCGGGGCCCGCATCGGGGATAGTTATTGCGCCGAGCAGCGCTTCCGCGCGGGTCTGCAGTTCCGGCAGATTGCCTGCGATGTCCAGCGCGGCAAACGCAGCGTTCAGCAGCTTGAGCGAGAAGCCGCTATCCTCGTCGCTCAGTGCTTCCGACCAACTCAGCAGGACGTCGACAACCTGCGGCCAATGCTCGGCACCGAGCGGCTCGCGGTCGGCCGGCGGTTTGTAACCGGCCTCGTAATACGCGAGCAGCTTGCCGGCCACGTGGATCTTGCGGCAGATCGCATCAAGGTCGCGGCGATACTCTGCCAGTAACGGACCCGGACAGGTACACCGCAACGCCTCGAGCGTGCAGACAACATCGATATCACCCGTGGCGGCGGATTCAACTGGCTGAACAGCAGAGCTCATGAGCAGATCCTGCATGACATTTCTCTTCGCTCAGATTCACGATAGCTTCAGCCGCCACACGTGCGCTGCGGCCAAGGTTGTAGACGTATTCGGTTCGAGCGGCCCGGATGCGCTCCGCCCAATCGTCCGCCTCGCAGGGCAGACTGCGCAGCAGCGGCACGAGTTCGGCAAGACGCTCGGGCGCAACCACGCGGCCGATGCGCTCGCGGATGGAGACCTCCAGCGGCTCGCAGTCGATTCGCTCGTACTCGGGGTTGTTGACCTTGCGCGGCACATCGACGAACAGCACCGGCCGTTCGTAGCCGAAGGCGTATTCGAGAGCCGCCCCCGACCAATCGCCGATCATCACGTCGGCGGCATCGAGCGAAGCAGACGAGGTGATGTCGGTTTCCACGCGAACGAAAGCGTTGTCGGCAAACTCGCGCTGGATGGCCTGCACGGCGGCGGGCCACTTTCGGCGCGTCATCGGATGCGGACGCACGGTCACTCGGCAGCCGGCGTCGAGCAGCACGTGGCAGAGTTCCGCGCCGCGGGTTTCGATGAGTCCGCTTGGTCCCCAGGACGGCGCAAGCAGCACGTTGAGTTCCGACCCGGCGGCGCGACCACGCGGCGACGCGGTGAGGTAAGTACGTATGGTGTCGAGGCGGCTGTAGCCGTGCTCGATGAGCTGCTTGGGCGGCAGGTTGTAGGCGGCTTCGGTGGCGCGGATCTCGCGCAGGTGATGCGGGCCCGTGCACAGGATCGTATCGAAGGCGTCGAAGGCGCCCTTGCGGTAGATCATGTGCGTGCTGACCATCGAGTGGAAAACGTACACGTAGTGCACGGGGTACTGCCACGACCGCTTAAGATGGAAGGTCTGCAGGTCGGGCATGGTCATGATGCACACGTCAGCCTTGAGCGACATGAACAGCGACGTACGCACCGCGCCCTCGCCGATGCAGAACGGCGTTATGAGGGGATGGTTCAGTTTCAGCACAGGGTCGGCATGGCTGGAGGTCAGGTAGCAGACCTGCCGGCCGAGCCCGTCGCTCAGTTCGCGGACGATGGGGCCGAGGTGCGGCCAGGAGTCGCCGTCCTCCGCGTAGAAGACAATACGACGGGCCTCGGCGGGCAGAGCGTGGAATCGCCGTGCCGCCGACCAGTGCTCAATGCTGGAGGCGAATGGTAATCGAGGCATATTCAAGTTATCGGCAGGTTACTTGACGCAGAAAAGTTGGCGGCAGAACTGGCCCAACTGCCCCTCGGCCAGCATTTGCTCGTAGAGCTGCAGGTCGCTGGTGCTGTCGACCTCCAGCCAGCCGCTGTCGACAGGTACGGCTCGCACCGGCCGCTGGTGGTCGATCAGCCACTGCAGGAAACTGGTCATGTACATGCCGGCGAGGGGTTTGCCGTCATAGAGGGCGTTGGGATCGAGGCTGGCGTAGATCTGCGGCAGTTCGCGGGCCATCGGGGCCCGGGCGAGGATCAGGCCCATGTACTGTGCCTGGATCTCATCGTATGACCGCGGTTTGCGGCCGATCTCGGTGATGTTGCCGGCGGGATCGAGCTTGAGCGTCTCGGCATCGCTGAGCGGATCCTCGCGGCGCAACTCCCACAGCCGCCGCCACTGTCGATCGACGGTTGTACACAGCGGACGATCGCACTGCAGCAGAGCGGTGACGATCCGCGGCTCGTAAACGATGTCGGAGTAGGCGATGAGCACATCGTCGCCGCCGTCGAGCAGGTCGGCCGCACACATCAGGCTGGCGACCATGTTGGTGGTGGCGTAGTCGCGGTTGCGCCGCGTGGGCAGGCCGTAGCTTTCAATCTGATCCGCCCGGTAGCCGGTCACGGCGGTGATGTCGTCAATGCCGGCGGCGTGCAGGGCCTCAATTTGATGTAATAACAGCGGCCGGCCGGCCAACTCAACGAGGCACTTGGGCCGATCCGTCGTGTACGGTCGCAGCCTGGTTCCTTCCCCCGCGGCCAGGATGATAGCTCTCATGATTGACCGTTCCCGAACAAGGCATGAAGCAGGGCTACGTCGCGCTCGTCGCGAGCACCGCCGACGTGGCTCGGGCGCTCCGGATGCCACATGAGCCCCCAGATGGGCAGCGTCGCATGAACGACAGCTTCGACCGAACCGTCTGATGCGACACCGGCTACTTTCAACTGCGTCGGCAGCAGTTCGGGGCGAGTCCCAAAATGGTGATAGCTGTTGACCTCGGCTCGCGGCAGGGTGGGCATGGGCGACTGGCGGGGAATGATGGGATGCGACCTGCGCACGTGGTCCTCAACGGGAAGCAGGTGCCCTCCGCAGGTGTGCACAATCATCTGCAAGCCACGGCAAACCCCAAGCACGGGCAGACTGCGAGTCATGGCGGACTCAAGCAGGAGGTGTTCGAACTCATCGCGTTCGGGAGCAACGTTCTTGGCTCCGCGGAGCACGGCCAGATCGTTCCCGCCGGTCAGAATCACACCGCCGAGTTCCAGCTTGTCCAGCAGGTCTTCGGCGTACTGCGGCTGGTTGGGTAGCGGCACAGGAGTGAAGCCGGCTTGCAGTAGCAGTTGTGCCCACGACTGGTCGAGGCAATCCCGCCTCTCCTCAGTGTCGGGTACTACTTCGACACGTTGCGTTAGACCGATTTTCATAAGAGCTGCTAGCTTTGAGCTACCTGACTATCCGTATTTGCCGACTAGCGCAGTCCAATTCGATCAGCTCGGCCTTGCTCGCCTGTTCGTAGATAGTCTCGCCCACGCCAGTCGCTGCCGGTAATTGGAACTCCGCTGCACGAATCGCCATATGAGAGTTGGCTCCACCATACATCGTCAAAAGGCCCGCGATTCGGCGAGAGAATATCCAGTCGAAACCAGGATCGGCGTTGGGCGTAATCACGATTCTGCCGGTGAGATCCAGATCCGCTGCAGGTTGGTTGGACAGACAGACGGTTTCGGCTCGCACCTTTTTTTGCGTGATGAAGTTGGGCTGAGCGCGAAGCTGCTCGAAGCAGACCATGTCCAGTTCGCTGCGGATCTGGCCGGGCAGGCAGACGGCTTGCGTAACGTCGTTGATTGCACGCCCTTCCGCGGCCAATAGCTTGAGTTGACGGCTGACGCTTTCAGCGGTGGCTCCGCGGAACTGGAACAGGTCCTGAATGCGAATGTTGGCCATCTCTTCGCGAGAGACAAAATGGGCCGCCCCGAATTCAGCCAAGGCTTCGATCGCGGCGCTGAGATTGCGCGTAAACACAAACTTGCTGTATTCGCGACCTTCTATCGCTCGGCGGACAAACTGCTCGAAGGCGTCGATGCCCACGCCTAGGCCCATCTCCTGCAAGGCGCGATCGACAGCGGCACGTGTGTCATTGTCCCAGGAATTCGTCGCAGAGGAATCGGCATCGTCTTGATTCAGAGCCGTCGTCACCAGCGGGCGAAGGTAGTCCTCGGCGGCGTTGGCGTAGTTCGGCGAAGTGATGTCGTAAGTGCCCGGACGCAGATGGCCGTAACGATCGACGAAGGCCTCGAAGCTCATCTCGCCGGCGGCGACGGCACGGGCGTCCTGCTGCAGACGGCTGGACACCGTGCGGACTGAAGCGAGGAACGCATCCTTCTGCTCGACGGTGATGATGCCCTGCTCGCAGAGCGACCGCATGAGCGTGGCGGCCACAAAGCCGGCGCGGGCCAAGTGGGCGAACGCGAGCACGCTGCGCTGGCGGGCGTCCTCCAGCCAGAGGAAGGCCTTCTCCAACGGCGGCAGATGCGCGGATCGGATGGCTTCGAATCGGCGTTGAGCCTCGTCGAGAGTGGCCCAGTCATTCTCGCATCGCGCGATGCCCTTGCGGGTCACCGCTGCCAGGGCCGAGCGGATCTGCAGTATCTCTCGCTCGCTGAAGCGTGCCTGCCGTAGGCGATCCGCCTTGCGGTCGAAATCGAAGTCCATGCAGGTAAACAGCACCTCAAACTCGACCTTGTCGTGCAGTTCCGGTTGACAGGAGAGGAGATCGAGATAGTGCTCCAACAGCCGGCTGGCCAAGTCGTCCGGCAGCGACGCGGGGATGAACGAGTTGAACGTCGCCCGCACGTCGATGTACGGATGTCCGAGCACGTCCACCAGCAGGTTGCAGGGCCGCACGTCGCGATAGCCGTACTCCGCCCGCTGGCGAGCCCAGGTTTCGTCGGTAATCAGATAGCGATAAAGCGAGAAGGCCAGCCGCGACGGCTTGGTGCCGACGATCTCGGCGGGGTTCCAGTCGGACATCACGCTGAGTTGCGTCGATCGGCCGAGCAGATGCGGCCGCGGCCGCTGCAACTCGCGGAAGAAGCGAACTGCGTCGCGAATGCCGTCATTGATCTTGCTGTCGTTGACAGGCTGATTCGCATGTGCGACTGCGATGGGCCGCACTTGCAGCACGTGGGCGGTGCCGTCCTGGGTGAAGGCGAACTCGATGTCGAGCGAATCGTGACCTACGAGCTGTTCGATCTCGCGGATGACCACCATCAGGCGGTACAACTCGGTGGGCAGTCCCGGTCGCAGCACCATGCCGCGATGCAGGAACATGGTCCGCACGCTGGTGCCTTCGCCGGAGGTGACGGTGTCGGTGCGGCGGCTGGTATTGTCGTAGTTGATAACGTAGTACGGCGCGCCGAGCGAGGGCGTGCGCGTCATGACCACGCCGCTCATGGTCACACCGTGCAGCATCTCCTGCACGAGCACCTGGTCGGCCGGGTCACACGCCGCACGTTCGTGCGTACTCGGCACACGCTCGTGCGTACTCGGCACACGCTCGTGTGTACTCGGCGTACGCTCGTGCGGGAATCCTTTCCCGCACGCATCTTCGGCGGGAATCCCTTCCCGCGAGACTTCCCGCGAGACTCCCTCCGGCGGGCAGATGCGCGGGGTTAAACCCCGCGGCTCACTGTAGGATCGCAGCACGCATTCGATGGCTTCAGCCAGTCGCGGCGTATCGCTGGCGGGCACGTCGAGCACGCTGGTGTACGCGCCGGCCGACGACTGCAGCCAGCTGTCTTCGCTGAGCGCACTGCTGCGGACGATCACCCGCTTGCCTCCAAACGCGGCCTCGATGCGGTTGAGCACCGCCGGCCGCTCGTTTTCCCACTGCTCGTGTGTGAACGAGACGGACTCACCGATGTAGCCGTTGACCAGCAGCGGCCGCAAGCGCTCCAGCGATTCCGCCTTGGTGCCGAGCACAAAGCGGGCCAGGTCCTGCGGGGCGTTGAGCTCTGCCCATTGGCCGTTGACGTCCACGACTGCGGTGGACACACCCTGCTGGACCAGGAAGCGAATCACTTCGGGCAGGCCATCGGTCGGCTTGAATGCACCGGAGGTTATCACGTTATGTAGGCGCAAAGCGACCGGACCGGAGAGCTTGAGCAGGCCGGCGAATTCCGCGACACCCTCACCGCTGGCAATATGCTTGCCGATGTCGCGGATCGCCTGGCCGTTCATTGCGACCTTCTCAGCCCCGTCCATTTCGGATCGGCTGCGGCCTTCGTAGCGCACGCGCCACTGCGAATCGATAGCCACCACGAGGTCGGCCTTGGCCGCCTCCAACAGGCGTACGATCTGTGGCCGAAAGACCACATCCGCATAGCTGACATAGGTGGCATTGCTTGAAGCCAGCGGCGCGATCGACAGGGAACGCGCCGGACCAGTGCTCTCCCAATCGGGGTTGATATCGAAGCTGATCTGGGGGAAGCGCTCGCGGACGGTGCCGGCCATGTACCCGCCGACAAAGTGCACGTCGGGCTCGGTAAGCACCGCGAAGGCTGAAAGCAGCCAGTCGAGCACGCAGCCCTGCCGCCCCACCTCGGAGACGGCCGTCGGCAGTCCGCCACGCATGTTGCGTCCCGCGCCGAGAATGACGACGCGATTGGGCGGCAGTTCCGGCGAGCCCGCGTACGGCGTTTGGGGCAGCGCATCGGTGCGACCAGCCGGACCCAGATCGATCGTGTAAAGATCGGTGCCTTCCAGATCCGGCTCGGCGACTTCGACGGACTGCGGGTCGGCCTCGTAAGGCCGACGGACTTGCGAGCGCATTCAGGACCTCCTTGTCCCTCTGCGGACTGTCACG
>JBJKSL010000488.1:0-3695 GCA_046704145.1 Phycisphaerae bacterium | reverse complement strand
AGTCACCAAGGTGACCAGCTTCGGCGATTATGACGCCATCAGTCCGTTGCGCTTCAAGGTCGGCAACGAAATTCACGCGTACGTCTATACCGAGGTCGCGAATTTCCGTTCCGAGCCGGTCGACGGTGATCGGCTGCGCACGTTGCTGGGCGAACGCGTGCAGGTCTTCGACGCTGCAGGCAAGGTCGTCTGGGAGCACAACGAGAGCAAAATCGAGGATCGCGTCCGCACCCCGCGACGCGACTTCTTCATACCCTTCCCCATGCACCTGCCAGCCAACCTGCCGCCCGGCGAGTACGTGCTGAAGGCTTCCATCCAGGACCAAATCGGCGGCACGACCGACCAGCAGCGGCTGTCGTTTTCAATCCAGTAGGGCTCGCCTCTCAGCGGAAATGACAATTGCCCACGCCTGCACTACACTAGATGCCGATGGGCTCGTTTCGCGTCATCCTGCTGGGTACCGGTACGTCGCATGGCGTGCCTATGATCGGCTGCGACTGCAGCGTGTGCAGGTCGAGCGATCCGCACGACAAACGCACGCGAACCAGCGCGGTCATCCAGACCGGCGATGCTTCCCTCCTGATCGACACGCCGCCTGAACTGCGCATGCAGTGCCTGGTATGCGACATCCGCAGGGTAGATGCGATCCTATACACGCATCAGCACGCCGATCACATCACCGGCCTTGACGATCTGCGGCGGTTCAATGCCCTGCAGCATACCGCGCTGAACTGCTACGCCAGTGCCCACACCGCTCGATCCCTGCAGCGGATGTTTCCGTATGCCTTCGTCAACGATCCGGAATACCCCAGTGCCAAGCCGGAACTGAACGTCGTCGAAGTTGACAGTGCATTCGAAGCCGCCGGCATTCGCGTGACGCCCGTGCCGCTGCTGCATGGGCGAATGCCGATCCTGGGTTTTCGCATCGGGCGCTTTGCCTATTGCACGGATTGCAGCGAGATCCCCGCGGAATCATTGGAGTTGCTGACTGATCTGGACGTACTGGTATTGGATGCCCTGCGAATTCGTCCGCATCCGACGCACTTCAATCTGGATCAGGCCGTAGCCGCCGCCCAACGCATCGGAGCCCGCCAGACCTACTTCACGCACATCGCCCACGAACTGCCGCACGCTGAAACCAACGCACGCCTGCCCAAGAACATGGCCCTCGGCTACGACGGCCAAGTCATCGCAATCGTCTGAAGGCTCCAAACTGGCCCACCCAGACACTTCTAAAACGTGGCCGGTTTTGCTACCATTTGGGTTAGGATGCCCATTATGCTTGAAACTCGTGCCCGGCGCGGCGTGCCAAAGACTGTCCGCCATAGACTTGCCGTCACGCCGCCGCGCGCAAAAGGACGCGAATGCGTATGAGTTGCGGTAAGAACGCCGGGATCGGGATATCAGCTGGGTTAGTGCTGTGGCTGCAGGTGGCGACGGTCTTTGCCCTGCCGCCCAGCAAGAGCAAGCTGGGCATTCATCTCATTCAAAGCAACACCACCGGCGTCGGGCAGATCGTCGCCGCACATCCGCGGGTGATCAAGATCCTGGATACGTCAGGGCCCATGCTCGATGCTGCTCGCAACTACAAAGCCGCTACGCCGGACGGGCTGGTTGTGCTGCGGGTGTACACCACGCGGCGATACACGACGGCCGATAACCCGGCGGCCAGTGCAAGCGACTTCTGGAACACGGTTCTGGCCCCTGCGGTGAACGGTTTGTCCTCCGCGGATCGGGCGCTGATCGATTACCTCGAAGGGCCGAACGAGTGCGACAGCACACCTTGCTGGGCGAGCCTCAGCGACGCGCAATGGTTCAATGATTTCTGGGTAGCCCTCACTCCGCTGATCGCCGACGCCGGCTTTCGTCCGTGCGCGTTCAGCATGCCGGTGGGCAATCCCCCCGGCACCCAGGAAGAGATGCAGCAACGGCTGGCCGCCATCGTGCCGGCGCTACGCATCTGCAAGCAGCGCGGCGGGGCCTGGAGCTACCACGCCTACACGCCCAACTGGGACGCGAACGTCGGTACGCAATGGTGGTACTCGCTGCGGTATCGCCAGTTTTACGCCTACTTCGCACAGGCCTACTCCGACCTGTCCGACATGCCGCTGATTCTCACTGAGGCCGGCTTCGACAGCGGCGGAAGTCCGACGGGCTCCGGCTGGCAGGCTAACGGCACCGCGGAGCAGTACGAGAATTGGCTGACGTGGTGGGACGGCGAGATTCGGCAGGATTCGTACGTACTGGGCTCCACGATTTTTCAGATCGGCAGCCCCGCGACGTGGCCGTCGTTTGATCTGGAGCCCATCGCCGGTTGGATGGCCGGCTACCTGGATGCGAACGGCACGCCAATGCTGAGCTGCTCGCCGCGGTCGATTTCGCGAACGGTCCTCCAAGGGGGAAACGCCACGCCGGCCAGTTTCCAGGTGACTAATATTGGTTACCATACGATGAGCTATACCGTGGCGAGCAACGTCCCCTGGGCGGTGCCAAGTCCGACTACGGGCACCAGTGCGGGGGAAACAGATACTATCATCGTGACATTCTCCACCACTGGCTTGTCGGCCGGCAGCTATAGCGGCAAGCTCACCGTGACCGCATCCGGAACTGATGCTTCACCGCAGGACGTAGAGTTGCTTATGACCGTCCAGAACGTGCCTGTTCCCGGCGATCTGAACGGCGACCAGCGGGTCAACGGCACTGATGTGGACCTCTTCCTGCCGTGCATAACCGGGGCGATGAACGGTCCGCCCGCATCGGGCTGCACTACAGCCGATCTGGATCTTGATGGTGACGTCGATCAGTCGGATTTCGCGATCATGCAGAGATGCATCAGCGGTAATCAGTTGGCCGACCCCACCTGTGCCGATTGAATCTTGCAGTGTGGGACCGGCTTCCAGCCGGTCGTTTGGACCGAAAGGATGCAGTCCCACCTGCGCCGTCACGTCCTCAGCAGAACAGGCATATCCGCCGGCTCGTGAATTTCCTCGGCTCGGCCGGCCTTGGCTCGCGGAATCCAGGCCCCGTTCTCGTAGATGCGGACGATGTCGCTGGTGAACATGGCGAACTTGATCCACGAGCCCGTGCCGATGAAGTCCATGGGCGCGTCGCACGCCTTGAAAGCTCGCACTTTGTCCACGTCGAAGCCGCTGCTGACCACGATCTTGGTTTCCTTCGCATTCAGCGAGTCCAGCAGATCGCGGGCCGCGAAAGCCGACTCAATGGTGACGCCGGGCCCGAAGCCGTAACGCTGCAGGGCAGCCATGGCCGCCGAGCGATCCTTCACCTGCGAGAGAATTCGCATTTCCAACGCCCGCACGGGCTTTTCGTGTCCGCCCTGATGAATGCGATTGCCCGGCGTGTCCAGCCGAATGCCGAACAGGTCCGAGTGGAATCGCTGCACGGCTGCGGTGATCGTGTCGCGCTCGAGACCCTCGAAGTCGACCAGCACCACCAGCGGCACCTTGCGATGTTGTTCGTAGTAGGCGGCGGCACTCTCGATGCTGCTGCCCTCGTAAACTGCGTTCAGCGCGTGCGGGATGGTGCCATAGAGTTTGAACTCGCGCGGCGGATTGCTGCCGATGCGGATCTGGTCGCCGCCGATGCCAAAACGTGCGTGAACCTCGGCATGGCCCGCAGGAGTGCTCGTACCCACCGCTCCGCCGATAGCCGCCGCTATTCCGATGCGCGGAGCC
>JBJKSL010000487.1:0-2913 GCA_046704145.1 Phycisphaerae bacterium | reverse complement strand
CTTACCATCTTCATCACCTGCCGGCTCCGTCAGCCCTGCTGCTTCGCGAGCGGCCGCATTGACTGCGGCTCGACCGCTGATGTCATTTCTTGCCGATGGCCGGCACTTCGAAATCGAGAACGTAGCTGACCGAAAAGCCCCAGTTCTCATCGATGCTGTCGCCATCCACCGTCCAGTTCGTCGCCAGCCCCAGATGGTTGTACTTGTCTATGGTCCATTCGACGCCGGCTTCCATCGAGTGCTGATTGCGATGCCCGGTTTCCTCGCTCGTGCGATGGATGTAGTCCAGAATGAGATTCAGGTTGTCGGCCAGTCGATAGTCCGTACCCACAATGAATCCCCACTGAAAGTCGCGCACATCCTCGCCTCGCGGAGCCTGGAACAAGGCCACTGCGGGGACGCCCGCCGCCGCCCCGGGTTGCGGCGAATCGCCGCTGACGACGGTGAAATACGGATTGAGGTGCACCCGCCATTTATCTGGAATGATGGACTTGGTGATCAGGCCCTTGAAGGTCCAGTCCAAGCCGCTTGCATGATAGCCGCTGGGAATATAAAGGATATTCCGCAGCGCGAATGCCGGCACCCACTCCTGCTCCTTCCACAGACGCCAATGCCAACCCAACTCCAGGTTGCCGTTGCCCTCGGCCGCCCCGTCGCCCAAGTCCACCGGCACCGCAAAGATCACCTCGTTGTTGGGGGCAATGCCATATTCCAGTTCGAACTCGTACAGGTTGGTGTTGGTGTCACCATTGCCCTCCGAGGATGTACCGTAATGGTAGATGTTCTTGACTTCAATCTCCCCCAACTCTTCAGGGTCCGCACTGCGCAGCTCGACCGGACCCCAGATATCCCAATTCTCCGCCTCGCAGGTTTCCTTCTCGGTAACCGTAGTCTGCTCCCCAACAACTCCCGCCACGGCCGGAGGAGCGGTATTCACGGTTTCCTTGTTCTGCTCTGCGGCAGCCAGACTTAGCACCGGTGCCTGCGCCGACAAAGGCGCTGCATCGGCAGCCAACACGCCTGCGGCACCGATCGACACCAAAGACATGGCGACAGCAGTTGACCAAGCGTGCTTCATCTCGAGTTACCTCCCGTTGAGCAAGATGGGCCCTGAATCCGATCTGTGTGACTCGCACCAGTTGCGGAGCATCGACCGCGCCACGGTGCGTCGGGAGTCTCCGACGCTAGTACGATGCCCCTGCTGTGCGAGGACAGTAGTTTAAGATCGTAGATTAGTGCCGTCAATTTGCCCATTGGAGGAAAGAAATATACCTCAAGAGACCGCATTCCGTCACTCGATTGGCTTGCTCGCCACTCCTTCCGCGCCTTGCCCAGATCCGAGTGCCTGTTCGATCTTGCGGATGACAGCCTCACCCCGGACGGCTGCCAGCCGTGAACCTCACCATAGCCGCCGCGAATATCGCACCCGTTACAGCCGGGTGACAATTCTGTAATCTCCAAGGCATCCGCCATGGCGGTGAACCGTCACAACCATGCGGACAAGCCGCAGCGGGTTCCCGCCACCGCCGCCCTGCGGTACACTGGACGCCGGGCCGACAGCCCCAGCGAGGCCGAACCAAACTATGCGAGCACTCATCATAGAAGATGATCCCTCCGTGGCAGCCTTTCTCAAGAAGGGCCTGCGGGAGGCAGCCTATGCGGTCGACGTTGCGGACAACGGCATCGACGGTGCCCACCTTGCCTGCACGGAGAGTTACGATTTCATCGTTCTCGACCTCATGCTGCCCGGCAAGGACGGCTTTACCGTGCTTCGCGAGCTGCGCGGACGGTCCATCTTCACACCAGTCATATGCCTCACCGCACGTGATGCCGTCGACGATCGCATTCGCGGCCTGGACCTTGGGGCCGACGACTACATCTCCAAGCCCTTCAGCTTCTCCGAGTTGCTGGCCCGCATTCGGGCTCTGCTTCGCCGCGGACAAGCCGTCAACCCGAATCCCATCGTGGTGGCCGACCTCACCGTGGACGTCATCACCCGCAGCGTCACCCGTGCCGGCCGTCGTATAGATCTCTCGCCCAACGAGTACGCCCTGCTCGAGTACATGAGCCGCAACGTCGGCCAGGTGCTTTCGCGTACCATGATCCTCGAGCACGTGTGGGACATGAACCAGGATCCTCTGACCAACGTAGTCGACGTACACATCAATCGGCTGCGAAAGAAGATCGACCAGGGCTTCGACGCCCCGCTCATTCACACCATCCGTGGAGTTGGATATGTCCTCCGCGAACCCGAAGCCTGATCACCCGCGACACAAGCGGCCCGTCAAGTGGTCGCTGACCGTCCGCCAGCGACTGACGCTCTGGGGAGCTGCCACCACCACCGGCGTCTGCCTGCTGTTCTGCGGCATCCTTTACGCCGGCATCGCCTGGTCACTGCAACACGAGGTCGACGGCTTCCTGGAAGGCGAAGTGAACGAGTTCACCGGCGTCCTGAACGAGCACAAAATGGACTTCCACGCCGCCCAGCAGAGCATTCGTCTTGAGCTGGGCCAACGCGTCCGCAAGGAATTGAGTTTTCGGCTGCTGGACAGCACCGGCCGCGTACTGGTAACCAGCGATCTGACCGAGCAGCCTGCCGGCTTCTGGATGCCGCCGGCGGGCTGGGACAGGTCGACTTCCAAGTCTTACTTCCACACGGTTCAGGTGCCGGGGCTGTCCGCACCGGTACGGCTGTGCAGCGAAAGACTCGTGATGCCCGACGGGCGGAGGTTCATCGCCCAAGCCGGCTACCGGCTCGACCAGACCATGGCCTCGCTCGCGACCTTCCGCCGCATCTGCCTGCTGGCGCTGGCCGTCGCGGGAGTGGCGGCACTGCTAGGCGGCCTTTTCATCGCCAACCGCAGCCTGCAGCCAATCCGGATCATGGTCGCCAAGGCCCGGCAGTTCTGCCAG